>JANLYJ010000103.1:0-1843 GCA_031365555.1 Gemmatimonadaceae bacterium
AGACGATCTCATGCGTCTGTTCGGCTCCGAGAGAATTGCCAAGCTGATGGACCGGATGGGAGCACAGGAGGGTGAGATGCATACCCATCCACTCATCACGCGCTCGATCGAGCAGGCGCAAAAGCGTGTCGAACTGCAGAACTTCCAGTCGCGTAAGCGGCTGCTGGAGTATGACGATGTAATGAACCAGCAGCGCGAGGTCATTTACTCACTGCGTTCATTCGCGCTCGACGGTGGTGAAGAGCTGAAGAGTGAAGCCGAAAAGATGGTGGAGAAGGGAGTTGCGCGCCGGGTGGAGAACACGCTCAACATCTTCGAGACGCAGGAAGATTGGGATATGGCGCAGGTCCGTCAGGAGCTGCTCATGCACTACCTGCTGAGTGTTCCGGAGTTCGAGGACGGTGTCGATCGGCCTGTGACGCTGGAAGATGCAGTCGCGGCTGGGTCAGCGGCTGGACGGAATGCCTTCCGCGACAAGATGGGCAACCTCGAGGAGTTCTCGAGCCAGCTTCTGTCGCTGGTGATGCTGAACGTACTGGACGAAAAGTGGAAGGATCATCTCTACGATCTCGACCAGCTCAGAAATGCGATTCACTACAGGTCGTGGGGCCAAAAGGATCCGCTCATCGAGTACAAGCACGAGGCGTACACGATGTTCGTAGATCTGATGAACGACATTTACAACACGTTCACCGAGAGATTCCTGCGTGCGCAGCTGACCTTCGAGGATCCGGCCGAGTTCACGCAGCGCAGTGCGCCACCCGCGGCACAGCGCCCGTCCAAGCGGTTCAACGCTCTTGGAGTTCTGGAGGATGTGGACGGGACAGACGGGGACGGCACCTCTCCGACAGATCAGGTAATGGACGTTGGTCCGGCCGAATCGCCCGCAACCGGAGCAGTGGCGCGCCGCGAGCCTACGGTAGTGGGGGCTGGCAAGGTAAAGTCACTGCGACCCCCGACCGGTACAGTTCCAGGCATCGCTTCGACGCCCGGTGGCGCGACTGACGGAGACTGGTCGAATGTCGGCAGGAACGATCCGTGTCCGTGTGGGTCCGGGAAGAAATTCAAAAAGTGGCACGGGGCGGGGCTCTAACCTCGGATTAGAGTAGGACGTTTGACTTAAGAACTACCAAGCTGGGAGCAGCGCGCTTGGAGCGGTGAGCTTGGGGCTTGCACCGAGCTGTGAGCGAAACGCGAGCTGCTCCTAGCTCGGTAGTTCTTATGTGGCAGTTTGCGCGTTCTCGGCGCGAGTCTCGCATTAAGCGTTGTATGAAGAAACGCACAAAACTTTCAGATCCGGCCGTTGTTCTCGGCGGAATCGCTACGGTTGCCGCCGGTGGGTTTGGGCTGGTAACGTCGCGGGTTACCCGCCATAGAACCTGGCTTTCAGATTACAAGAGGCGCCGGAGGCTGCCGAGTCTTGGGCCGCGTGGCAAAATGATAGCGCGGGCAAGCGGGGAGGTGGCGCAGGAGCATACGATCATTCCGCTCACTGCAATCGCGAGTGCACGCCTTTGGCAAAAAGATCACAAAGGCGCAGCGATCG
Source organism: Gemmatimonadaceae bacterium (assembly GCA_031365555.1). Classification (GTDB taxonomy): domain Bacteria; phylum Gemmatimonadota; class Gemmatimonadetes; order Gemmatimonadales; family Gemmatimonadaceae; genus UBA4720. Next base: position 1,547 of record JANLYJ010000103.1, read on the forward strand.
CACTGGCAGCTGCGTCGGGGTCAGCGATTGGGGCCAGCTTCCTGTTTGACTACATCATGCCGCACCGGTTTGCACCACCGGGACGGAGAGATCCGTTTGAGCCGAGCTACCCGAGTGGACATGCGCTGCGGGCGTCAACGTTTCTATTGGCCGCTGGATACCTGTTTGCCCGAGAGGATCTGGTTGGCAAGCGTGCAGCGGCAGTTGGGACCGCCGCTCTCGTCACCGCGCTGGGGACAGACAGGCTGTTGCTGGATCGCCATTGGACAACTGATGTCGTCGCCGGCTGGCTCGGCG
>JANLYJ010000104.1:0-4581 GCA_031365555.1 Gemmatimonadaceae bacterium
GCGCGATCTGGAGGATGTCAGGCAGCGGAGCAATGCTTCCTTCCATCGAGAAAATTCCGTCGGTCCAGATGATCCGGCGGCGCGCACTCTTTGCACTCGCGAGTTTCTCGCGCAGATCGTTCATGTCGGCATGCTTGTAGACCGCCGTGGTGCACTTCGTTATCGCCTTCGCCAGCCGCACGCTGTCAATGATCGAGGCGTGGTTCAACGCGTCCGACACAACGAAGTCTTCAGCTTCAACGAAGGTTGCAGTGAACCCTTCGTTTGCATTCCACGCCGAGACATATGAAAGCGACGACTCGGTACCAACCAGGCGCGCAATCGCCTGTTCCAGCTCACGATGAATGGTGAATGTCCCGCATATGAACCTGACGCTGCCCGTTCCGGCGCCAAAGTCCCGCAGTCCACGAATGCCGGCTTCGACTACCGACGGTTCGTTGGCGAGACCGAGATAGTTATTGGATGAAAGGATAAGGACGCTGCCGCGACCCTCCATCTCTACGCGGGCGGCCTGCGGCGAGTCGAGGTAATTCAACCGTTTATATATGTTGTCGCGCTTGAGCTGCTCGATGCTACCCTGGAGCTCGCTGACGAAATTCTTGTTGAGGCTCACTGGATTTCGAAGATGACTTTGCCGGCGGCGCCGGATTTGATGGCCCCAATCGCTTCGTCGGCGCGTTCCATTGGAAACCTGTGGGTAATCACTGCAGATGGATCAAATTCGCCTGACCGCAGGAATCGCGTCATCTGATGCCATGTGTCATACATCCTCCGGCCTACGACGCCGTAGATGGTAATGCCCTTGAAGATGACTTCAGTAGCAAAGTTGACGTCCATCGGCTTGGCGGGAATCCCGAGCATCTGTACTCGGCCCCCGACACGTACGAGAGCAAATGCCTGATGAATGGCAGCGGCGACGCCGGACATTTCAAGTACGACGTCAACGCCGAGATTCTCGGTGTTGGCTTTGATTAGCTCCTCGACTTCATTTGGTTTTACGGCGTGATGTGCACCCATTTTGCGCGCGAGATCCAGTCTGGTCTCATTGACGTCCGTCGCGAATATCCGGGATGCGCCCGCGGCCTTGCAGATGCCAACGGCAAAGAGACCAATCGGTCCGCAGCCGGTGATCAGGACTGTCGCGCCCGGAATCTCGGCGGTGAGCGCTGTATGGAACGCATTCCCCATCGGATCGTGGATGCCACCGATGTCATACGAGATGTTGTCATCCAGGTGCCACACGTTCGTAGCGGGCATTGAAATGAACTCGGCGAAGCATCCGTCCCGATCCACCCCGATGATCTTGGTGTATGGGCAGACGTGGGAGTTGCCGGTTCGGCAAAGCAGGCACCGTCCATCAACTATGTGTCCTTCGGCTGTTACGCGGTCGCCTTCACGCACGTCTTTCACCAAACGCCCGACTTCAACTACGTCGCCTGCGAACTCGTGGCCGACGGTGAAGGGAGGCTTGCATCGTCCCCGGGCCCAGTCGTCCCACTCATAGATATGGACGTCGGTTCCGCATACACCGGCACGTCTCACGCGAATGAGAACTTCGTCTTCGCGGATGTTCGGACGCGGTACATCACGCAGTTCAAAACCCGGACCGGCAGCAACTTTTACGAGTGCTTTCACTTTGAATCGCTCGATGAAATCGATCGCAATGCGATCGTGAATACGCGATGAATCTTTAAGCTGACACGTTCAAACACCTTTTGGAAGCCGCACCCGTCGATGTCTTTGAGATAAGTCGTTGTTACGAAAAGTATTGCGTTCAATTTTCGGTGCTCATATATTCGCGTTGGGTTACATATGTACGTGCATCGTGCACACATGTGTAATTCGCGTGCCTGAATGGACGCATGCGTCACTCATCGGTTCCACCGGGGGACGATGAGAGTTTCACTCCACACGGAGAGACACCATGGCAGCGAAGAAAAAGAGTGGAAGAAAGAGCTCTGCGAAGAAGGCTGGCGGAAGAAAGAAGACCGCACGCAAGAGCACTGGCCGTAAGTCCGCAGCGAAGAAGAGCACCGGACGCAAGAAGACGGCTCGCAAGGCCCGCCGCTAGTATAGCGGTAGTAAACTCAAAGGGTCGGCTAACGCCGGCCCTTTTTGTTGCCCGCTATTGCCGTCAGCGCGCGTAGCGCGCTGCGGCAAGCTCGACAATCCGCGCTATGAGATCGTTGTATTCGATCCCCTCCTTCTGCGCGGCCCGTGCGAATTCGCTGTTCTGCTCGAGATAGCAGTTCGGGTTGGCTTCAATCACATAAATCTCCCCTTCCGGTGTCACACGCAGGTCGATGCGCGCGTAATCCCGAAGCCGGAGCGCCTGAAAGGCGGCAATCGAAACCTTAGCCATCCGTTCCCGGAGGTCATCATCTATGTCCTCCGGAAATATCGATTCGGTTCCCGCGAATTCATCGCCGCTCCCCTCACCATCTTCACCCCACTTGGCTGCATAGCTGGCAATCTTCGGCTTGTCCTTGGGGAACTTCGAGAAATCCATCTCGATCGCCGGAAGTGCCTTCGGATCGCTGTTGCCCAGCACCCCGATATAGAACTCGCGGCCGTCAATGAACTCCTCGACCAGAACCGGCGACTGATATTCGCCCTGCAGAACGCTCATTGTATTCAGCAGTTCCTGCACGTCGCGCACGACTGACTTCTGGGTAATACCCAGCGATGCGTCCTCCTGCGGCGGCTTCACAATGAGAGGGAACTTGATGTCGCCCGCCCAGTCCACATCGCCGCGATAGAGCGTCGCGAACTTTGCTGACAGAATTCCATGGAATGAGAGCACCTTTTTGGTCAGCGTCTTGTCGCCGGCCATCATCAGTCCTGCCGGACTCGACCCGGTGTAACGGAGACCGAGAAGGTTGAGCAGCGCCGCGACGTTGGATTCCAGTGCGCTTCGCCCATCGAATGATTCGGCCATGTTGATGATCAGGTCCGGCGGTGACGACGTGAGCGATGTCACAAGCGGCTGAACTGAATCCTCCACGACCAGACGCCCTGTTTCATGTCCACCTTCGCGCAGGGCGCTCTCTATCTGCCCGAGAACCGGATCTGCCGGTTCGTCGGGTGCGTCAGCTGTATGCAGAATGCAGATTTTCATTTCTTGCGTCGTGCTCCGTCGACTGTGTTGGTGTACCGGTAGTTCATCATCACTGCTGTTCCGAATGCTGTGAGCTCGATCAGTGTCGCGGCTTCAAGGCCCCTCATGCGCAGCTCCAGCAAACCCGCGCGCTGCATCAGGAAGTCCACAAACTGCCTCACTGAAGACGCGCTTTCACCTGTCCAGTACGCGATACGGCTGACTATCTCGCGCCTGTGGCTGCGAACGAAATCAGCCGCAGGCGAACCTTCAGGTGCCTCACGGTGCGTCGCGAAAATATTTCTCAGGTCACCATCAAAAACCCGACCATCTGCAATCGGAATAGGTTCCTCCGAATCGCTATAGTGCTGGGCGAGGGAGTACCTCATCGCGGAAACTGGCAGGTCATCATCGGAAAGTTCGGACACCGCCGGTTCCTGTTCACCTATCTCACGCATTACCCGGTCGATGTACTCGAGTTTGTTCAGCGCGGGCCAATTTTCATACGCCTCACGCCAGTCCAAGCCTGGTGTGAGCCACACCGCAAAAGTTTCCGCGAAATCTTCATCTGGATGCTTCTGTGCGTACCAGCCGAGAATGTGCCGAACGTAATCGTGTGAAAAGGGATCGGCACGGTACCGGTCACGATATGGTCGTGAGTATGGTCCGAAGGTCTGCCGCCAGTCTGCGCGGTCGTAGAGGCGATATGCATAGTTGAATGCGTGACCCGCTTCATGGCGCAGATAGCGCATGGTGTCGTCTTCAGACTCGATCCCGGGCGAAAAGTCTTCTTCGATTGCCGAGAGTCGCTGGTCGGCGAGGTAGAAGGGGACACCGATGAGGGGGGTTCCGTCAGGGCATCCCCACTGATCGCTGAGATAGACCGGCGGCTTGAATTTCAGCCCTCTTGCGTCGAGCTCGCGATATAACTCGTCAACAAGCTTCTCGACAATCGAGCCCTGAATGGAAAGGCCGAAATCAGAGATGTTGCGCTCGAGCAGCGAGTGTCGTTCGGCTTCCCAGCCAGGCGAGGTAATTTCCACGCTCACTGATGGGGCAACTCGCGTACCCTGTTCAGCTACAAAAAAGGCGGCCCCGAAGGGTCGCCTCTCAGAAACGCATTCCTATAGTATAGAACCTATGCAGCCTTGATCGCTTCCTTTTTGATTTCGGGTGCTGGGCCCCAGATATAGGCGGAGAACCTCGGGGCTTCCATTGATTCCTTCCCAACGGAGACCACAATTCCTACGGGCACCTGCGGCAGATCGACTGATTTCTTTTTCATGGGCAATGTCTGGTTCTTGAGGTTGGCCTATACTAAGGCACCGACAGTGCCACAGGCTCAGCAATAGTTAAGTCATTAATTAGCATAGACTTGCGTCAGGTACAATGTTGGCCGGGGTAGGAGAGTGTATCAATTCGACACACTAAAAAGGGACGCCTGTGGTAAAATGACACAGAACGTCCCAGTGGACACTTTGGCG
>JANLYJ010000105.1:0-3158 GCA_031365555.1 Gemmatimonadaceae bacterium
CCCCCCCCCCCCCAACCCCAGCGCTCCCCGCGTCGCAAAACAGAGCTACAATTGATACCTAGGGTCTTATGATCAACGCAGACAAACTCACAGTTAAATCGTCGGAAGCCCTGCAGGCCGCGGTGGATCGCGCCAGGAAGGCGGGCAATCCGGTCGTCTATGATCTTCATCTACTGCTCGCCCTGCTCGAGCAGGACGAAGGCATTGTTGTGCCGGTTCTACAGAAGATTGGTGTAAGTGTCGCGCAGCTGCGTGAGCAGAGTGAGCGTGAGGCCGCCCGCTACCCCAAGCAGAGCGATGCTCAGCCGACTCTCGCGCGTGAGCTGAACCAGGTTCTCGACCGTGCCGAAAAAGAAGCAAAGGATCTCGGCGATGAGTTCATTTCCACCGAGCATTTCCTGCTGGCACTTTCGGATGTAAAGGGCACGGAGAGCCGCACACTTCTCAATGCAGCTGGTGCCACGCACAAAACACTGAGCGAGTCTCTCGAGGCCGTCCGCGGGTCGCATCGTGTCACCGACCAGACGCCGGAAAATCAGTATCAGGCTCTGCAGCGGTACACCCGCGACCTCACCGAAGCTGCGCGAAAGGGAAAGCTCGACCCGGTAATCGGACGTGATGAAGAAATAAGGCGCGTCATCCAGGTGCTGTCCCGCCGTACAAAAAACAATCCGGTCCTGATCGGCGAGCCCGGTGTCGGCAAGACTGCGATTGCCGAAGGCCTCGCGCAGCGCATCGTGAATGGCGATGTCCCGGAGTCGCTGAGAAACAAGCAGCTGCTCTCACTCGACATGGGCGCTCTTATCGCGGGCGCCAAGTATCGCGGTGAATTCGAGGAGCGACTGAAGGCGGTGCTCAAGGAAATCACCGAAGGTGAAGGACGTTTCGTGATGTTCATCGACGAAATGCACACCATCGTCGGCGCGGGTAAAGCCGAAGGATCGATGGACGCCGGCAACATGCTCAAGCCCATGCTAGCGAGGGGTGAGCTCAGAGTCGTCGGCGCCACAACACTGGACGAATACAGGAAGCACATCGAAAAGGATCCCGCACTCGAGCGACGGTTCCAGCCTGTGTATGTAGGCGAGCCCTCTGTCGAAGATACGATCGCCATCCTCCGCGGATTGAAGGAGCGGTACGAGTCACACCATGGCGTTCGCATTACTGATGCTGCCGTTGTAGCAGCCGCGACTCTCTCGAACAGATACATCGGCGACAGGTTTCTTCCGGATAAGGCGATTGACCTGATCGACGAAGCTGCATCACGCATGCGCATCGAGATCGATTCGCTTCCGCAGGAAATCGACGAAGTCGAGCGCCGGGTTACGCAGCTCGAGATCGAGCGACAGGCTCTTCAGAAAGAAAAAGACAAGGCGTCAGTTGAGCGTCGCAACAATCTCGAGCGCGAGCTTGCGGAACTGCGCGAGAAAGGATCTGGCATGAAAGCGCAGTGGCAGGCCGAAAAGGAAACGCTCGGCTCCGTTGGCAAGATCAAGCAGCAGATCGAGCAGGCGCGCACCGAATCGGAACAGGCAACGCGCTCAGGCGATCTTGGAAAGGCCGCAGAAATCAGCTACGGAACCATTCCGCAGCTCGAGCAGCAGATGCGTGACGCAGAGTCGCAGCTCGCAAGCAAGCAGGACGGCGGACGGCAATTCCTCAAGGAAGAAGTTGCTGCCGACGACATCGCTGAAATCGTCGCGAAGTGGACAGGGATCCCTGTATCGCGAATGATGGAAGGTGAGCGTGAACGGCTGACTCGCCTCGAGAAGCTCCTGGCAATGAGAGTCGTGGGGCAGGATGAAGCGGTGCATGCAGTCGCAAATGCCGTCAGGCGTTCGCGGGCCGGGCTGCAGGATCCGAATCGTCCGATCGGGTCATTCATTTTTCTCGGTCCTACTGGTGTAGGAAAAACCGAGACCGCGCGGGCGCTTGCTGAATTTCTTTTTGACGATGAGCACGCGATGGTGCGCATCGACATGTCCGAGTACATGGAGAAACACTCTGTTGCGCGGCTGATCGGCGCGCCACCGGGGTATGTAGGCTTTGAGGAGGGGGGTCAGCTCACCGAGGCAATAAGGCGTCGACCATATGCGGTAGTTCTTTTCGATGAGATCGAGAAAGGCCATCCGGATGTGTTCAATATTCTGCTGCAGATTCTTGACGATGGGCGGCTGACCGATTCACAGGGAAGAACTGTGGATTTCAGGAACACAGTCATCATCATGACGTCGAACATCGGTGGAAGCTTCATCCTCGAGCATGGCAAGGAAGACTGGGCAGTGATCGAGACTCAGGTCACCAGCGCTCTTCGTCAGCATTTCAAGCCTGAGTTTCTCAACCGTGTTGATGACATCATCATCTTCAGGCCGCTCGGCATGGAGCACATCGAGCACATTATAGAATTGCAGCTGAAGCACCTCGACAAGCTTCTGGGCGACAGGAAAATCACGATAGAGCTGTCACCTGAGGCGCGCCATGTGCTCGCTGAAGAGGGGTATGATCCGGCGTTCGGCGCGCGTCCGCTCAAGCGCGTCATTCAGCGCCTGCTGCAGAATCCGCTGGCCCTCGCTGTACTCGAAGGAAATTTCGGCGAAGGTGATCATGTTGTCGTGAAGGTGGCTGCGAACGGTCAGTTCACGTTCGAAAAAGCAGGACAGGCGGCAGCGGCTCGATAGGTGACTGCACCCACTGGAGGAAAGCTGGGCGCATGGGACGAGACCTTCATGAAGACCGCGCTCGGTCTCGCCCGTGATGCAATGCGCCGCAATGAAGTTCCTGTGGGCGCGCTTGTAGTGCGAGATGGAACTGTGCTCGCAAGTGCAACCAACCGCACTGTCCGCGATCAGGACCCTACGTCGCATGCAGAAGTGCTTGCAATTCGCGAAGCAGCTGCAAAGCTGGATCGCTGGCGCTTGGACGACTGCACTCTGTACGTGACGCTCGAGCCCTGCTCCATGTGTGCGGGCGCGATCGTTCTTGCGCGCATCAAGCGCGTTGTTTTCGGGGCGTGGGATCCCAAGGCTGGAATGGCCGGGTCGGTTGGAGATTTGCTGCGGCACTCGAAGCTGAATCATCAGCCCGAAGTTTGGGGTGGAGTGCTGGAGGAAGAATGTGGAAATGTGCTGCGCGAATTTTTCGAAACGCATAGGGGCGTG
>JANLYJ010000069.1:0-3523 GCA_031365555.1 Gemmatimonadaceae bacterium
AGGTTGAGGCGGTGGGCGTTGTGCACGAACCGGTCGAACGTCGTGGGCGACTGTGGGGATGGCGAAAACCTCGTCACAAGCGTCAATGCCGCAGACCCTCTGCTCAATTGAAGTACAAGATATTCAGGCGCTGTTCAGAAAAAACCACCTTGTTATCGACGTGGGCTGCCGCCGATCGCTTCACTTCTGGCAGCGTATTGTGTTGACGAGCGATTGCTTTCTCTTTCGTAAGTTGCGTGCCGAAGAAAAGTCGGTTGACAACTCCAGTCATCCGCACAATCAAGCCTCGCATCGTGCTAGCTTGATCGGCCGTACCGCAGGGGAGCTATGCAGGAACCTACATTAAACGGCAGTCCGACATTGGAACAATCCAAGCTGGGCACCAGCCTCGCACTGCGCGCGTCTGGCCAATGGACAATTCACCACGCGCTCGATCTCGAAGGGGTCGTCGACACTGCCGAAAAGGTAAACTGCACCAGCGTCACCATTGTGATCGACGTTTCGCAGGTCGCCAAGCTCGATACGTTTGGCGCGTGGCTGATCGAACGGCTGCGCCGCAACCTGACGCATGGTGGAATTGAGCCGAACGTTGTCGGCTTATCGGCGAACTATGCGAGCCTGGTCGACGAGGTTCGACGGGTCAAAGCCGGCGTCGTCGAAGAAAAAGAGCCGCGGTCGCTGACTGGTTTTTTGGAAGGCGTCGGACGCAGCGTCGTCGGAATTGGCGGAACGCTGGCCGGCCTGTTGAGCATGTGGGGAGCGATCCTCGTGACGATGGGGCGCGTGATCCGGCATCCGTCGAGTTTCCGCTTGACGTCGACGATCCATCATTTCGAGCAGGCCTGCTGGAGAGCTGTGCCGATCGTGGTCCTCATCTCCTTTTTGATCGGCTGCATCATCGCGCAGCAAGGCATCTTCCAATTCCGCAAGTTTGGAGCGGACGTTTTCGTCGTCGATATGCTGGGTGTGTTGGTGCTGCGCGAGATCGGCGTGCTGCTGGTTGCGATCATGGTCGCGGGGCGCTCCGGGAGTGCCTACACTGCCGAACTCGGTTCGATGCGGATGCGCGAGGAGATCGATGCGCTGCGCACCATGGGATTCGACCCGACCGAGGTGCTGATCCTTCCGCGAATGCTTGCCCTCGTCGTCGCCCTGCCCGTTCTCACGTTTCTCGGCGCTATGGCCGCGCTCTATGGCGGTGGTCTGGTAGCCTGGGGATATGGCGGCGTTGATCCCAATGCATTCCTTTCTCGCCTGCGCGAGGCGATCTCGATCAATCACTTTATCGTAGGCATCGTCAAGGCGCCCTTCATGGCGTTCATTATCGGCATCATCGCCTGCGCCGAGGGTGCAGCGGTAAAGGGTAGTGCCGAGTCACTCGGCCAGCACACGACTGCATCCGTGGTAAAATCGATCTTCTTTGTGATCGTCGCGGACGGAATATTCGCGATTTATTTCGCGTCAATTGGGATCTAGGTCATGACCGCCCTTTCAGGCGACGCAATTATCAAGGTGCGCGGCCTGACGGTCGGTTTCCATGGAAAGCTCATCCTCGAGCACCTCGACCTGGATGTGAAGCGCGGTGAGATTCTCGGCTTCGTCGGGGCCTCCGGTGCGGGCAAATCGGTTCTGACCCGCACCATCATCGGCCTTTTGCGGAAGATCAACGGGAGTATCGAGGTATTCGGCGTCGATATGGACGCTGCCGATGAAGCGATGCGCCGGGCTGTCGAGCGCCGGTGGGGAGTTCTGTTTCAGCATGGGGCACTGTTTTCGTCGCTGAGCGTGCGGCAGAACATACAGTTCCCGATGCGCGAATTCATGAAGGTGTCGGATCGTCTCCTGGACGAGATTGCTGTCGCCAAGTTGGTGATGGTCGGGTTGAAGCCTGAAGTTGCAGACCTCTTTCCGTCGGAATTGTCAGGCGGGATGATCAAGCGCGTAGCATTGGCGCGGACTCTCTCGCTTGACCCAGAGATCGTGTTTCTGGACGAACCAACCTCCGGACTTGACCCGATCAGTGCCGGCGATTTCGACGAGCTCGTCAAGACCTTGCAGCGAACCTTGGGGCTGACCGTGTTCATGGTCACCCATGATCTAGACAGCCTGAATACAGTCTGCAACCGCATCGCGGTTTTGGGAGATCGGAAAGTTCTCGTGGTCGGTACAATGGACGACATGCTGGCCTCGCCGCATCCTTGGCTGCAGGCCTATTTCCACGGCAAGCGAGCCCGCGCCCTGGTGGCGTAGTTTTGGAGACGACACATGGAAACGCGGGCGAACTTTGTCCTGGTCGGTAGTTTCGCGCTGGCGGTGATCGCCGCAGCCTTCGGATTCGTGTTCTGGTTTCAGAGCCTGGGCAGCGCTGCGCAGCGCACGCCGTTACGCATCGTGTTCGAAGGTTCGGCGTCTGGTCTGCGCACCGGCGGCAACGTCAATTTCAACGGCGTCAAGATTGGCGAAGTGACCTCCGTGAAGCTCGACGATCCTAAGGTGGTTGTCGTACTTGTGATGGTCGATAAGGCAGCACCGATCCGCCGGGACACGCTTGTTGGCCTCGAATTTGCCGGTCTCACGGGCGTATCGTCGGTGTCTCTCAAAGGCGGTTCGCTGGAGGCGCCCGGTGTGCCGACCGCGGAGGACGGAGTGCCGACCCTCACTGCCGACCCGAATGCAATTCAGGACATCGGGGACGCCGTGCGCGCCTCACTTCAAAACTTGAGTCGGCTGGTCAACGACAACCAGGAGTTGCTTCACCGCAGCATCTTGAACCTTGAAGTGTTCACAAAGAGCCTTTCGAACAGCGCAGCGCGCATCGACAGCATCATGATAGGTGTCGAAAGCTTGATGGGAGCCAAGGAGGGACAAGAAAGCGAATTGCAGCAAGCCGCTCGATCAGTCCGAGAATTGACTGACAACCTCGACAAGCGTACCGCGGAATTGATTATCAGTGGGCGCCGCACGCTGTCCGACATCAGCCGCGCCGTGAATAATTTCGACCGCAACCCGTCCAGATTGCTGTTTGGTACCACCAGTAGCGAACCAGCCGCGGTCGCCCCGGCTCTTTCGCCAAGCAACGGCAAGGTCCGCCGCTAAGCATGTCACAACGCGATCGGGCCCTAAGTCGCGGATGACCAGCGTCGGCAGTCAGTGGCAATTCCGGGCGTGGTCGGTCAACTTAAGCCAGCGGTTGCCGTGGCCTGTGCCTTCCCGGCAACTATGCTACATGCTCCGAAAAGAAGCGCGGCGTGACGGCAGCAGTCAAACGCGAACTGAGACGCTGCGCCGCGTCGTATCCATCATCAGTCACCGGTCAGTTGGAGCGCATCGGCGTCTTTCCGACAATTCCACGGGGCACAGGACCGTGACCGTCACCGGGAGATCGGACCCTGTGGTCGCGATTAATCTGGCTGAGACGGGTCTGTTGTCGCTAAAACCTCATAGCCGAGAAACGGTCCTCATCAGGTCATATTCCTTCCGCATTGAGGCGCCAGGATTTCCCATCTACTGGCGGCCGGGGCGG
>JANLYJ010000227.1:0-3140 GCA_031365555.1 Gemmatimonadaceae bacterium
GGATTGGAATGCTGGTGCTGAGATGACCGAGTCGAAGCCGATGCCACGGGTCCCTTACCCGACCAAGGCTGCGATTTTCCTGCGCCTGTTTGCGATTCAGGGAGCGTGGAACTACGAGACGCTTCTCGGAAACGGAATTGCATTCTGTGTGGAGCCCTCGCTCCGGCTGCTGCATGGGCGAAATGAACCGGAGAAATACAGGCAGGCAATTGCGCGCGAGGCGCGGTATTTCAACGCGCACCCATATCTGGCGTCGCTCGCTGTCGGTGCACTCGCGCGCGCAGAGCTCGATCAGGTTGACCCGGTTCTCATTGAGAGATTCCGGCGGGCGCTTGGCGGTCCGCTTGGCAGCGTCGGCGATAGACTCATCTGGGCAAGCTGGCTTCCATTCTGCTCACTGCTTGCGCTCTGCGCATTTGGGCTAGGCGCATCAGCGGGCTGGGTGCTTGTGATCTTCCTTGGCGTATACAACGTCGGTCACGTTGCGGTCCGGGCCTGGGGAGTTCGCACAGGGTTTCGAAAGGGCCTGCGCGTATCAGAGGCGCTTGCAAACCCATTGCTTCGCCGTGGCCCGACTATCATTGGAAGCGCCGCGTGTCTGGTAGCAGGCTTCGCACTTCCACTCGCATTTCAGGGGATCATCGGCCCGGGTCGTGGATTATCCGGTGGCGTGTTCGTTGTCGCGATCCTAGGCACTCTTCTCCTCGCGCGCTTTGGCGGACGCGGGGAAGGATGGCGCCTTGCTCTCGGAATTCTTTCTCTTTTCGTCCTCTTTTCGGTATTCCGGTAAATGCCTGAACGCGACGTAACCGTCAAAAACAAACTGGGACTTCACGCGCGCCCTGCGGCGGAGATTGTGAAGATTGCCGGAAAATTCAAAGCGGCGATCACCATTCTGCGCGACGACATGGAAGTGAATGGCAAAAGCATCATGGGCGTCATGATGCTCACAGCGGAAAAGGGAACCACGCTCAAAGTTCGCGCTGAGGGCGATGACGCGGATCAGGCGCTCGATGCAATCGAGAAACTCGTAGACGGGAAGTTCGGCGAAAGCTGATGAAAGGCGTAATCACGGGAATGCCCGCATCGCAGGGGATTGTTGTCGGCCCCGTGCACCTTCTGAAATGGGAGGTGCCGGATGTGCCGCACCGGATCATCCCGGACGAAGGGATTGCCCGTGAGATAGAAGTTCTTCGGGTGTCTCTCGAGACTGCAAGGAATCGTCTGCGCGATGTGCGCGACCGGGCGGAGAAGCATGCGGGGCCTGAAGAAGCTGCGATCTTTGACGTGCAGATATCGATTCTCGAGGACGCGGCGCTGGTGGATGAAGTTGAAGCGCTCATAAAGCAGAACTTGGGCGCCGAGAAAGCGTTTGATCTCGCAATGATCGAATGGCGCCAGAAGTTCGCGCGTCACAGCCATCCAATGATGCGCGAGCGTGTGGGCGATCTCGTGGATGTTCACATTCGCGTGCTGTCAGTGCTTATGGATCTGCCGGATCACGATCCGGTGGACCTGCCCAAGGGCGCGCGTGCGATTCTTGTGACGCACGACCTGACGCCGAGCCTCACTGTGCAGCTCGATCGCGAGAGAATTGCAGGCATTGCTACGGATGAGGGCACCAGAACCTCACACGTTGCTATTCTTGCAAGATCACTGGGACTTCCAGCCGTGGTGGGATTGCGTGATGCAACCTCCCGACTGAAGGGGGGTGAGGAGGCCATTCTCGATGGTACATCCGGCTTCCTCGTAGTCGAGCCGGGCGAAGCGCAGCTCAGAGCGTACAGGGAGCGGCAGGTCGCCGAGGCGCGCGACGAAGCGGAGTTGATGCAGCTGCTCACTGCGGAACCAGTCACGCTCGACGGAGTTCGAATCACGCTTCGTGCAAATGTAGATCTTCCTGAGGAAGCGGACGCAGCGGCGCACAGCGGTGCTGAAGGCGTTGGCCTTATGCGCACGGAGTTTCTCGTTGTGGGCCGCACGACGATGCCGGACGAGGAAGAACAGTATAAGGCGTACAGGCGCGTGGTCGAGGCGTTCGACTCGAAGCCGATCGTAATTCGCACATTCGATGTAGGCGGCGACAAACTTCCGGTTGGTGGATTTCCTACCGAGGCGAATCCTTTTCTTGGTTGGCGCGCCATCCGCATGTGCCTCGATCAGCCGGAGATGTTCAAGGTCCAGCTGCGAGCGTTGCTGCGCGCTGCAATGCATGGCGACATCAGAATCATGCTGCCGCTCATCGTCTCGCTCGACGAAGTTATGCAGGCGCGGACGCTATTGAACGAAGCTGCGGCGGAGCTGGATGCCCGCGGTATCGAGTACCGGCATGACCTGCCTCTCGGCGTCATGATCGAGACGCCCGCAGCGGTGATCGTTGCTGACACACTCGCCGAGCATGTGGATTTCTTCAGCATTGGCACCAATGACCTGGTGCAGTACACACTCGCAGTGGACCGGGGCAATGCAAACATCGCATCCCGGTTTACACCTCTGCATCCGGCTGTACTTCGCCTTATCAAGCGGACGGTTGAGGTAGGCCATGGTGCCGACCTGGACGTAGCGGTTTGCGGTGAGATGGCATCTCAGCCCCTGATGGCGTTCGCGCTGCTTGGGCTGGGCGTGCGTCAGCTCAGCGTCGCGCCCAGGTCTGTGGCGATGGTGAAGCGAATAGTGAGGGGTGTTAGCGTGGGAATCGCAAAGGAGGCCGCCGATGCTGCTCTTGCCGCTCCGACGGCGGCCCGCGCGGAGGACATTCTGAAGGAACGCCTGCACAGTGCGTTTGGCGACGCAGCGTTTATGGGCGGCGGGTTGCCTGAGATTGGCGACGGGAATAACTTTGAGGGCTACAGCGGACAATAGGCCGGTTCACGAATAGTACGGCGTGAAGTCAGTGCTCCCGCTGTGTTTACCCAACAAAGTGAGTTCATTCGTGCTTGACCGGTTTTTGTTCACATCCGAATCTGTTACTGAAGGGCATCCAGATAAAATTGCCGATCAGATTTCGGACGCGATCCTCGATGCGATTCTCGCAGAGGATTCAGATGCACGCGTGGCGTGCGAGACTCTTGTCACCACGGGCATGGCCTGTGTAGCTGGCGAAGTCACTACAACAGCAAATCCTGACATTCAAAAGCTGG
>JANLYJ010000236.1:0-4867 GCA_031365555.1 Gemmatimonadaceae bacterium
CGCGCGAATCGCTTCGCCAAGCGCACGGTTCTTCGGAGTGTTTGGAAGAATGTCCGAGAGGTTCGAACGAACGTAAATGCCGGGCTCGATGGTAAATGCACTGCCTTCAGCTAGCCGGGTTGTAGCGCTCCGACCCGGTGACGCGCCTGGGTCGTGAACATCCAGCCCAATTCCATGTCCTAGTCCATGCATGTAGTACATGAAGACCTGCGAACACTGACGGCTGGCTGCAGCGTCGCAATCGTAGGTTGCTTTTGCAGATTCAATGAGGCCGAGGCGCGCGAGACCTGCCGCAATCACAGCACTAGCCGAATCAGTCATGTCGCGGCCAAGTGCTCCAACTTTCGCCTGTCGCTCGGCGGATGCCTGCGCGTCCCGAACTATTTGATAAACGGCGCGCTGGTCAGCGGTGAATTTCCCGTTGATCGGAATTGTGCGGGTCACATCTGCAGCGTATCCACGGAACGAGGCGCCGATATCCATCACCGCGAGCTCGCCCGAGTTCATGAACCGGTCGTCAGCGTTGTAGTGAAGAGTCGTCGAGTTTGCACCTGATCCGACAATCGTCGAAAATGACGGCCGGTCGGCGCCGTTGCGGCGAAAGGTGTACTCGATGAGCGCCTGCACCTCGAACTCGTTCATGTTCGGCTCAGCAAATCGCATCGCTTCCCGCTGTGCCACGACTGTGATGTCTACTGCCTTGCGGATGTAGTCGAGCTCTGTCGCGGACTTCACGCGCCGGATTTCGTTCAGTTTGGTGTTGGTGTTGACGACCGCCAGGTTAGAATGGCGTGAACGCAAACCTGCGACATACTGATCGTCAGGACTCAGTACCGACGTGCTTCCACCGATATCTCCGATCACGTACAGAGTGCTGTCCACTGTGAGCAGCGAGTCGAGATAGGCACTCAGCTCCGAGACATCGCGAGCAGGGAATCCCATGGTTCGCGCAGTTCCGACAGGTCCCAGTCGAGCGCCAGTCCAGACTTCCCGCGCCGGATCTCGCGGCTCGACAAAGAGTGTGGACGTTGTGCCAGCGCCCGTCTTTCTCATTACCAGCACCGCGCCCGGTTCTTTCAGGCCAGTCAGGTAGAAGAAGGGCGAGTTTTGATTGAAGACCAGGAAATCCTCTGCAGGCTCCTGCGCGCCGAATGCGATGAGAGTTCCATTCCCAATCGCCGCCGCGAGTTTCGCACGGCGTCCGGCGATCTCAGTCTGGGAGATTTGCGCGCTCCCGGTGGCAGCGCACGAAAGGAGTAGAAGTCCGGTGACAAGAAAGCGTTTCATCGTAGCCTATCCGGGGAAAACTTTAGAGAGTAGTCGTGAACTGGAAATTCGATTTAAGCGCAGTTACTTCAGGAGTGATTTAGCTATAGTCTGCAGCTGCATGTTTGACGTGCCTTCGTAAATCGAGCCGATCTTCGCGTCTCTGTAGAACTTCTCGACAGGATAGTCCTTCGTGTAGCCATACCCACCAAAGAGCTCTACGCAGAGCGAGGTGACGCGTTCGCAAACCTGCGAGGAGTACAACTTTGCCATCGCGCCTTCGCGGGCAATGTCGTTTCCTGCATCCCTGAGCCGGGCAGCGTTGTAAACCATCAGACGCGCGGCTTCGAGCTCTGTGGCGGCCTGTGCAAACTGAAATTGAATTCCCTGGAATTGCGAGAGGGATTTTCCAAACTGCTTGCGTTCTGCGAGATAATCGCGGGTCGCTGCGAGGGCGCCCTGGGCAATGCCGATCATCTGGGCGCCAATTCCGATGCGGCCTTCGTTCAGGGTTTCGATCGCAATCTTGTAACCCTGACCTGCCTGGCCAAGCACGTTTTCCTCAGGAACTTCGCAGTCATCCAGAATCAGTTCGACTGTGCTGGACGCCCTGATTCCAAGTTTGTCTTCTTTTTTGCCGACACTGAATCCCTTGAAGTCGCGCTCGACGATGAAGGCCGTGATTCCCTTGTATCCTGCCGCGGGATTCATGTTGGCGAACACGACATATATGCCTGCTTCCGCACCGTTGGTGATCCAGAGCTTCTGTCCGTTCAGGATCCACCTGTCTCCTTTCTTTTCGGCGCGAGCTGCGAGACCAAAAGCATCCGAGCCTGAGCCTGACTCAGAGAGAGCGTAGGCACCAATCTTGTCACCGGTGAGCTGGGGCAGGTATTTCGACTTCTGATCCTGCGTCCCGTACCGATTTACGGGGTAGTTGACCAGCGTGTTCTGAACGTCACATACGATCGCTGCGGCTGCGTCGATTTTGCTGATTTCCTCGACAGCCAGCGTGACCATGAAGAGCGACCCGCCAGCGCCGCCGAATTCTTCAGGCACCTCGATGCCCATCAGCCCCATCTCGAAGTACTTGGGCAGGAGGTTCGAGTCGATCTTTCCCGCACGCTCCATGTCCATCACTCGAGGGCGGACTTCTTCCTCGGCGAAGCCAGCAACGGCCTCGCGGAACATGTTTTCTTCTTCAGTAAGGATGGTCAGCGGAGCATTCATAGGGCTGAAGCGGGTAAATGTGGAGATCAGGAAGATACCTGTGCGAATGGAAAAACTCGACCAGGTGCCAGGCCATCATTAGTATTGTGAGCCGATACATATGAATAACGGACATCAAGCTCTAGCGCTCTCCCGAACCGTCACTACGAATCTGAGACGGCTCGCAATCCTCATCGCCTTCACGGGCACGATGGGCCTTGTCCGCGCGTTCGCCTATCCCGTTCCATTGCGCGCCTTCGGGCTGTTCGGCATCTGGATTCTGGCGTCAGCCATCTACCACGCGATTCTCCAGCGCGGCCACGCAACGACGCGCGCGATCGATACGCTGCAGACCCTCGCTTTCATCATCGATCTCACCTTCCTCACCGCGATGTACTCGTTCGTGGGCGGCGGATGGTGGATGGGTGCGACGATTCATTCGGTAATCGCCATGGCTGCATTCGCTTCGCTTCCGCGAAAGCGTGCGCAGGTTGTAGCGGTCTACGCTGTCTTTGCGTTCGTTGCGATGCTTTTGTCGCAAGCTGCCGGACTGACCCAGCTCTCGCCGTTCCTCGGAGTCCAGACAATAAGAGGGAATTACAGGTTTGTACTTGCCGCGTCGCTATTCGGCGGAGTTGCGTTGATTGCCGGCACTTACGTGCAGGATCTCTTTGTGAGGATCATGCGGCGCGCGCAGGAGCGGTACCGCGTAATCCTGCAGACGGCACCGGACATCATTCTCACAACCGATCAGCAGGGAATCGTTCGGTCGGCAAACGAATCGACATATCTGCATACGGGTCTGCCAAGCGACGGAATAGTCGGGCATCCTGCCTGGGAGCTCGTCCATCCGGATGACAGTGAAGAAATGAGGCGCCAGGTCGAAGCCGGGCTGCAGGGAGAAAGCCGTCAGTTCGAGGTGCGCTACAATGCGACTGGCGTGGGCGAGATATGTCTCCTCTGTAACTGCAATCCAATTCGTGAAGAGGGGCGCGTTGTCGGCATTCTGCTCGTGGGTCGCGACATCACGGATAGAAAAAGCTCCGAACAGAAACTCCGCTCCAGTGAAATGTTGCTCGCAGAAACGCAGCGGCTCGCAAAGCTTGGCAGCTGGGAGTTTGATCTGCGCACCAATCATGTAACATGGTCCGATGAGCTGTACCGGCTTTTCGGCGTCCCGCACAATACGCCGATAACATACGAGACTTTCATGGACCGGGTTCATTCGGATGACAAGGTCCGGGTACAGCAAACTGTTCAGCGCACAATCGAATCGAATGAGCCGTTTGCGCACAATCACCGGGTTGTCACTATGGACGGTGATGTGAAACTGCTTTTTGCACTGGGCCACACAGTGCTGGATGAGCGCGGCACCGTGATTCGTCTTATTGGCAGCGCGCAGGACATCACGGAACAGAGCAATCTCACCGAACAGCTTCGTCAGGCGCAAAAGATGGAAGCGGTAGGACGGCTGGCAGGTGGCGTGGCGCACGACTTCAACAACCTGCTCACTGTGATGGACTGTCACGTACAGTTCCTGCTGCAGGATCTGGATGAGTCCCATCCCCAGCGACTCGATGTCGAAGCCATCAAGAAGGCAACTGAGAATGCGGCGGCACTCACTCGTCAGCTTCTGGCGTTCAGCAGAAAGCAGATTCTTCAACCCAAGCTGATCAACCTGAACGAGAGCATTACCAACATCGAGTCTCTCCTCGGCAGGTTGCTGGGCGAAACTGTGAGTGTTGTCACGCGTCTCGATCCGTCACTGGGCCAGATGAAGGCCGATCCCGGCCAGATCGAACAGGTTCTCATGAACCTCGCAGTGAATGCGCGTGACGCCATGCCGACTGGTGGAACACTCACGATTCAAACGCGAAGCGTCGTCGTCTCGGATGTGCAGGCAAAGCTGCGTCCCGGACTGAGGGAAGGAGGGCATGCTCTCCTCGCCGTGTCGGATACGGGCGAAGGGATTCCCGATGATGTGCGACCGCACATTTTCGAGCCCTTTTTCACGACCAAGGAAATTGGACAGGGAACCGGTCTTGGTCTCGCAACTGTTTACGGAATCGTGAAGCAGAGTGGCGGCGTCATCGACGTTGTGTCCGCACGCGGAAAAGGAACGACCTTCAACCTGTACTTCCCGCTGACCCCGGGCGACTTGCCGGAGCAGGCACCACACTATTCAGTCACGACTGGGCTTACTGGAACCGAGACGATCCTACTGGTTGAGGACGCCAACGCCCTGCGGGCGGTCGCAACCAGGATCCTCACGAGCAATGGCTACAAGGTGCTGGCGGCCGAGAATGGCGAAGCTGCCCTGCGTGTCTTCAGGAAGAACGAAGAACAGATCGATGCGCTCCTCACCGACGTCGTGATGCCGGAGCTTGGGGGA
>JANLYJ010000273.1:0-4623 GCA_031365555.1 Gemmatimonadaceae bacterium
CCTGTACTCTCGAGCAGCCTACCCGCAGTGTCTTGGTCGAGGTGGGCCACCTCTCACTGCCTATTTGGCCTTGCTCCTGCTGGGGTTTACCATGCCGCGACTGTTACCAGTCGCGCGGTGAGCTCTTACCTCGCCGTTTCACCCTTGCCTGTGTGCTGAATCCAGCACCATCGGCGGTTTGTTTTCTGTTGCACTATCCGTCGATTTCTTGCGACATCGCCCAGGAGTTACCAGGCAGCACGCCCGATGGAGCCCGGACTTTCCTCGAAGTCAGTATGGCACCTCGCGACCATCCGGCCGACAGTATCCGATTTCAAGATAATGCAGTACGGCATATCTGCGAATGACGCTGGCGTGACGTCGAGCAAATAGACTTTGCGCACGAAGCGATTCATGCGCATCAGCGTGATCGTCAAATGTCTGATCGTTCATCGGAGGGCGCTCGATGTCTCAACACCCAACTCACCAGAAACTGCTTCCGATCGTCACTCTGCTGACCCCTGAAGAACGACTCCGTGTCGATGCGATCGGAGAAGGGTACTACCAGGCTGCGCATCACGATGACGTCTCTGGTGTCCTGAATGACCTGAAGTCACGCCGTATCCATGCAATGCTCTTCTCCGTTACCTGCACCGGGCGACAGATAGCCAAGGTGGCATCACTGGTAAGAGAGTTTCCGCGCATTCCAGCGGTAGCCCTGTTGAGTGAAGTAGAAGCCAAGGCTCCACAAGCTGTTTTGGCGCTGGGCCAGAGTGGAGTTTGCCGTTTGGTGGATGTCCGGCAAGCATCAGGATGGCGTGAGCTTCGTGGCGCACTCATGGCCGATACAGGGGACAGCGGATACCGCAGTATCCTTGGCCAATTGTCGGTCGATCTTGCTGGTGCACCAAGCGACTGTTGGCGTTTCTTCGAAGCCCTCTTCAGCAGTCCTCCACGTGTAGTCACTGTGCAACAGCTTGCTATTCAGTTGAACGTTCTGCCGAGCACATTGATGAGCCGTTTCTTTCGCGCGGAGATTCCTGCTCCCAAACGATACCTGGCCATGGCTCGCCTGGTTCGAGCTGCACGTCTCTTCGAGAACAGTGGCTTCTCCGTGGCGAATATCGCGAATCATATGGACTACAGTTCACCGCAGAGCTTTGGGCGACATGTGAGGACGACGCTCGGACTCACGGCAAATGAATTCCGTACCCGCTATGACTGTCATGGCATGTTTGATCGATTTCGTCAGGATCTGATCCTTCCGTACCAAGATGCGCTACGAACGCTACGCCCACTCACAAACCCTGCTGGTTGGACGCATCGCTCACACCGGACAACGCTGCAAGAATCTGAGTTGCGGTCACCAGTGCGATGACCGACAGTCCAGAATCGAGGAGCGCTTCCCTTCCACCTTCCTCCCGATCGACCAGCGCAAGGACACCGGTGACTATTCCACCTGCCGCTCGGATCGCATCGACGGCACGGAGGGCCGACCCTCCTGTTGTGATGACATCTTCGACAACCGCAACACGATCACCTTCCTGAAAGGGACCTTCGATCAGCTTACCAGTTCCGTGGAGCTTTGCTTCCTTTCGTACCGAGAAGGCCCGAAGAGGATGGGTGGTCCTTGCGCTTGCATACGCGATCGCGTAGCTGATTGGGTCTGCGCCCAGAGTCAGTCCTCCGACGGACTGGACTTGCCATGCGGATTGGATCAGGGTCTCGTAAGCGAGAGGCCCTATGAGCGAGAGCCCCTCGGGGCTCATCGTGGTCAGGCGCGCATCGATGTACAGTGTGGACTGACGCCCTGAAGCAAGCGTAAAATGACCGCGGCGAGCAGAGCGTCCTGCCAAGAGATGGGGAAGGGAATCCTGAAGAGGCATGTGAGTGGCTGAGGGAAACGAGACTTTTGACGGTAGTCGGGCTGATCGAGACGGACGTGAACGAGCTGGAGTGGCGCTCGTTTCTCGCTTTATCGGTGCGGTCTTCCTCGTGTTGCTGGGCGGATTGTTGTTGCTCGATCGCTCGTTGCTCCGAGCAAACCAGGATCAGCTATCGCTCGATGCAGAATCGTCCGCCTTGCTCGTCGAATCATATATGCGAGGCCAGGCCGCGGTTGTCGAACAGATAGCCGGTGCCATGCACGGGGTCACGGCGCAGGGCAATACGCCGTTAGCCCAGCCGCGCTTGGCGCGGCTGGTGAAGAACATAGCCGGCTTGCACTACGCATGGAGCGCGGGCGAAGGAGGTCTGGAAAGTGTCGGTACCGACCTTGACTCCGTGGCGCAGCGAATAGGTGAACAGCACTCTGGTCTTGCCACATCAGGACTGACGATTGCGCTGATTCCAAGGCCAATTGGCCATGCTCTGATCGTTCTGGCGCAGCGCGAATCCGAGTCTGCCAGCTCAGTGCGCGTGACCGGCATCGTGATCGACGCAATTCCGGTGGAATCCCTACTGACGCGAATCAGGCCCAGCGGGAGAATATCCGTTGCCGTCACGTCGGGAAATGACACGATAGCCTTTGCTGGCCGCACGAAAACAATGGCAGCCACACTGCCGCTCGAACAAAAGGTGATACGGTTACCAACAGGCGGAACATGGACGGCATCGGCTGTACATGCGATGACGACACGATCACTCCGGTGGGCGTTGTGGGCCGTTGGCGTGACGGGTGTGTTCTTCCTGGCGGTTGGGCTATTACGTGAACAGCGCCGCGTTATAGAGGCGGCATCACGATCCAGCGAGCTGGAACGACTCTACCGAGACGTGAAGCGCGCCAATCAGGCAAAGAGCGAGTTCCTGGCCAATGTCTCGCATGAACTGCGGACGCCCTTGAATGCCATCGTCGGGTTTGTCGAGTTGCTCCGGGAAGGGTTCTACGGGGACCTGTCACCGCGCCAGGTACTTCCCGTCGATCGGATTGCTGCTTCCGCTACACACTTGCGGCACCTTGTGGACCAGGTCCTGGACATTGCCAAGATTGCCGCGGGGCGACTCGAAGTTCATCCCGAAGCAATTGTTCTTCGGCCGTTTATCCTGAACACGGCGAGCGAGCTCGAGTCGCTCGTGAGCGAGAAGGGTCTCGTGTTTTCGATAAGTGTCGGCGCATCACTGCCTCGTGTACGCACAGATCCTACCCACCTGCGTCAGATCCTGATCAACCTGATCGGCAACGCGGTGAAATACACACCGTCAGGGACCATCAGTGTTCGGGCACGCCTCCTCGAATGGCCAGCATCAGCGGTTCCCAGGAAAGCAACTCAGGCGAGGCCGAGTGGTGCTGTAGGTCCGCTCACCGTGCGTCCGCCGGGTAATGGCGCATGGGTCGCCTTGCAGGTCGTTGACACGGGCGTTGGTATCGCACCAGGTGATCTCGAGCGGATCTTTGATGAGTTCGAGCAAGTAAACGCCGGCCCCCGAGGTGACTCAATGCAGCGTGGCACCGGACTTGGACTGGCAATCTCGCGACGCTTGGCGCGTCTTCTTGGTGGAGAAGTGGGGGTAGAGAGCGTGGCGGGACAGGGTTCCACCTTTACGATCTGGCTCCCCGTGAATGCCGCGGACCTGACGTCGGAGAATAGTCAGGTAACCCCGCCGGATGCTCCGCTGATCAGCGCTTGAAGATATCCTTCACCCGGGAAAACAAACCGCCCTTGGCAGGTTCCTCGGTCACTGAAAGTGCCTTGTCCAATTCGTGGGCAAAGCTGACAGCATCCGGGTATCGCTGGGTTGGAGCTTTGCTGAGCCCTTTCATGATCACCTGCTCGACCGCCGCAGGGAAACGCAAATTCGGGCGTGCCGCGTTCAAGGGAATTGGTGGCTGTGACAGGAGCTGTGAGAACATTTCTCGTGGTGTCTTGGCCGTGAAGGGCAAGCACCCTGTCAGGAGCAAATACGCGATGGTTGCGAGGCTGTACTGATCGGCCGCGGGTGAAACCAACTCTCCCGAAAGTGCTTCTGGCGCAACGTACATGAGTGTGCCGACAAAAAAGCCAGCGCGGGTGAGTCTCTGTTCTGGCGCCATGTCAGTATCAGTGGCGATGCCAAAGTCCAGCAGTTTCACCTGACGCGATACAGGCTCGTACATCACGTTGTCAGGCTTCAGATCACGATGCACGATGCCGACAGCGTGAGCGGCGTGTACGGCGTCGGCGATCTGTCGAACGATGGCAGCGACTTCGTCCGCCGGGAGCGGACCTTTCTGCTTGGCATAGCGCTCGAGCAACTCACCGGCCGCCCACTCAATGGCGAGGAAGTGCATTCCTGGTGAGGCCTCACCGACTTCAATGGTGCCAACGACATTGGGGTGCTGGACACGCTCCCCATATCGAGCCTCGCGGACAAAGCGTGCCACCGCAGTCTTGTCCTGGCGAAGTTTCTCGCGGAGGACCTTTACCGCTACAGTGCCGTGTTGGGGATGCTCAGCGCGGAACACCGCGGAAGTACCGCCCTCACCGACTTCGCCACGCAGGGTATATCCCGCCAGCGTCCGACCGATCAAGTTCTCTTTAGCCACGCCGCGAACCTAACGTCGATTGGCATACAGTAGCAAGAAGGAGAGCCGAGAAACCCACCATATGGTTTTTCTTGACAAAGGTTCAGTGTGTTCCTATATACACCGCGCCTGTGCTGGCGTAC
>JANLYJ010000281.1:0-2657 GCA_031365555.1 Gemmatimonadaceae bacterium
CGAAGCTGCGAAGAAAACTCGGCGTCGTGTTTCAGGACTTCAGGCTGCTTGAGGACCGTACAGCTGAAGCGAATGTTGCTTTCGCACTGGAGGTCACGGGCGCGCCCAGGGCTGTCATCGGCCAGAAAGTGTCGCGCGTGCTGGCGCAGGTCGGTCTTGCGGCAAAAGCCACGAGCTTCCCTTCGGAACTTTCTGGAGGAGAACAGCAGCGCGTTGCGATAGCGCGTGCGCTCGTCAACGACCCGACGGTGCTTCTGGCCGATGAGCCCACTGGAAATCTTGACGACCGTGCGACCCGGGGAGTTTTCCAGCTTTTGCGCGACATCAATGCAGCTGGCACTTCGGTGATCATGGCTACACACGATCTCGACCTGGTTCGGCGCGCTGACTTCCGCACAATCGAGCTGAATCATGGACGGGTTGTGTATGACTCTGCGGAAACTCCCCGCGAGCCCGAGACGCCAGCCTCGTGATCCAGCTCGCGCTGCGTGAAACGGTTACTGCGGCAAGGCGGGCACCGCTGCTTACAGCACTGGCGGTCGTCACGATCGGTTTTTCGCTGTATGCATTCGGACTTTTCGGACTGGTCGCGCTGAACATTCGCCAGGCTATTCGCGCTGTTGAAGAGCGGGTTGAAGTACGGGCGTTCCTCCAGGATTCAACTTCCATTGACGCCGTAGATTCGGTGATGGCGACAATCGGCAAATATCCGGAAGTCGCACGCGTCGAATACGTATCGCAGGAAAACGCGCTCGACAGGGCCCGGTCCGAAATGGGCGAATTCAGTGATGTGTTTGACCAGGCCGTGCTCCCGGCTTCCATAGAAGTTCACATGCGCGCCGGTTTGCGCTCGCCAGAAACGGTTGCTGCCGTTGCGAAGCGAATTGGATCATTCCCAATCGTGGACGACGTGCGGTACGGCGAAGAGTGGGTTGGCAAGCTTTATCGCCTGAGAACGATTGCAAGCTTTGTGGGTATTGCACTCGGTCTCGCGTTTGCCGCGGTGGCCGTGATCATCATCGGAGCAACGATTCGAATGACAGTGCTTGCCCGCGCGAAGGAAATCGCAGTGATGCGTATCGTTGGTGCAACCGACGCTTTTGTGCGGCGGCCATTTCTCATCGACGGCCTGATCAAGGGAATACTCGGCGGGATGTTCGCACTGCTTCTGACTTGGGGAACCCACCGGGCCGTAAACCAGTATTTCTTCCAAACTGTTTTCTTCGATAACCGATTGATGCTGCTCGGCCTCCTTGCCGGGGCATTCCTCGGCGTGGCCGGCTCGATGGTTTCCGTCGGACGCCAGCTTCGGCGCATTTAGCGCCGTGAACAGACACGCGCTGCGCGCAGTGGTACTTGCGTTCGCTGCAGTGATGGTCGCACTCCCCGCCAGCACTCGCGCGCAGACAGGTGAATCCAAGTTGAAGCAGCAGCAGGACGAGCTCGCGCGCATCAGGAAAGAGCGCGAGGACCTTCAGCGCCGAATGAAGGGTTTACAGACCACCGCCCACGATCTGTCAGAGGAAGTCAATCTTCTCAACAAGCAGCATTCGGTGACTGAGCGCGCAGTCCGCTCCCTCGACCAGCAGCTTAGCTCGATTCGCGAGCAGGTCGATGTAACGACCGGCAACCTCGTGAACGCGGAAGTCGAGACGATTGAGAAGCGGGGCATTCTTCAGCAGCGCCTCACCGACATCTACAAGCGCGGGCCGCTTTATACGTCCGAAGTGCTTCTGTCCGCGCAGTCATTTGGAAATCTGGTCGCGCGCTACAAGTACCTGCACATCCTTGCTCTGCACGATCGCGCGCTTATGAATCGCGTGCGCAACTTGCGCGACACGATTCGCAACCAGCGCCGTCAGCTCGTGCAGCTCCAGAATGGTGTTAGCCAGAATCGCCAGGAGAAGGCGCAGGAGGAAGCGCGCCTCCGCGAGCTCGAGGGTCGTCGCGCACTCAGCCTCAAGAAAGTTCAGGCCGACACAAAGAAGGCAAAAGCGCGCCTCGATCAACTGGCGAAGAGTGAGGCTCGCCTGAACAGCGTCCTCGCTTCTATAGAAGCCGAGCGGCGCCGGGTGGCAGGACGAGGCGGGGCAGCGTCGCGAACGCCGAGCTCGATCAGAACATCAGAGCTGGGCCGCCTCGACTGGCCAGTTGAGGGGACGATTCTTTATCGGTTCGGCCGCGTGATCAATCCGAATAACACGACAACGCGCTGGAATGGAATGGGAATTCAGGCGACGTCAGGCACTCCCGTAAAATCCGTTTCGAACGGTACTGTCGCACTCAACGACATCATGGGGACTTACGGTCGAACCGTAATCATTGATCATGGCGGTGGTGACTATTCCGTCTACAGCTCGCTCGCGCAGTCGTCACTGAGTAAGGGCGCGCGCGTCACCAAGGGGCAGACAATCGGGACTGTGGGATCCAACGACCCTTCCCTGCCTCCTCACCTGCATTTCGAGATACGACGAGGCGGCGGCCCTGCAGTTGATCCATTCGAGTGGCTCCGTGGCCGCTAAGAAAAAACCGAAAGCAAAAAAGCCTGTAGCGAAGAAAAAGACTGCTGCACGGAAAAAGCTGCCGAAGAAAAAGGCCGCGACGAAAAAGCCGGTGGCGAAAGCCGCGGCTCCAGTCCGTTACACAAAACGCAATCC
>JANLYJ010000335.1:0-7712 GCA_031365555.1 Gemmatimonadaceae bacterium
TCCCCATCCCACTGTTTCGACTAAGAAACCATGCAGCGCATCCCACGGGTGCGACGAACAGGATTGGAAAAAAAATGAACGGACTTGTTACTATGTCCAGCCACACAACCGCGCCCGACATTGCCAGTACCAGCGCCAGCCATTCCGCCTGACGCAAGTTTTTCGGCGTGACGCTCCCGTTATTCAACGTCGCTGGAATTCCCGGGGAGGCTGCCGTCATGAGGGAAAGCTACAGCACTCCAATAGGCTGTACAGCGCGAATCGGGAGTCCTTTTTGCTCAAGAAGCAGTAAATGCCATCGCCACTCATAACGCTGGTTCAGTCACTCGCGCTCGCGTATCTCTCTGGAATTAGCCTGTACGCGACTGTCGCCCTGCTTGGCGCGGCCACCCGGTTTGGCTGGGTTGGTCCGCTTCCGGGACTGCTGGAAGGATTCACAAATCCGCTGGTCATTGCCATCGCAACCATCCTCGCGGTCATTGAGTTTGCCGCGACTCTGGTTCCAGGAGTGGCCTCCCTTTGGGAGACCGTGCACACCTTTATCCGGCCGCCGGCAGCAGCATTTCTCGCGGTCGCGACAGCCTGGCATGCTGAACCATCAATGGTTCTGGTGGCTGGTCTGCTTGGCGGTGGCTTGGGGCTCGCTACCCATGTCACCAAGCTCGGCCTGCGCGTTGCGGTCGACACATCGCCCGAGCCGATAAGCAATGGGGTGGTGAACACTGCGGAGCTCGGTGTCCTTGCGACGCTCAGCTACATGATCTGGCACCATCCGGTTGCAGCTCTGATGCTCGCACTGGTGCTGCTCGTTCTGATGATGGTGCTGGTTCGCGCGGTCTGGCGGACGCTTCGAAACTTATTTCGCGGGCAGTTAACTACCACATAAGAACTACCGAGCTCGGAGCAGCTAGCGTGAAGCTCTGAGCCTGGAGCTGCTCCAAGCTGATTGCTTCAAGCGTGCTGCTCCCACCTCGGTAGTTCTTACTTGGTAGTTCAAAGCCTCTACTCGTAGCGCAGCGCAGTAATCGGGTCCATTCTCGCCGCCCGCCTTGCCGGCAGCAATCCAAAAATGATTCCAATGCTCACCGAGACTCCCACAGCGATAAGAGTGAGCCCGACAGGAATTCCGGCGTGGATGTCCATCATCAACGTCACCAGTCGGCCTAACAGAAGGCCAATGATTATTCCAATGACGCCACCAATCCCCGTGAGCGTCGCCGCTTCGACGAGGAACTGAAGCATTATCTCCCGCTGAGTCGCGCCGACCGCCTTCCTGATTCCGATTTCCCGCGTGCGGTTTGTCA
This sequence comes from Gemmatimonadaceae bacterium, assembly GCA_031365555.1. Taxonomy (GTDB): domain Bacteria; phylum Gemmatimonadota; class Gemmatimonadetes; order Gemmatimonadales; family Gemmatimonadaceae; genus UBA4720. The sequence continues at coordinate 1,305 of JANLYJ010000335.1, forward strand.
CCGACACCATCATCATCGCCATCACTCCAATTCCACCGACCATCAGGCCCACACTCGACAGCACGATCATCACGAGAAAGAACACGCCGGTGATTTTGTTGAACGTGTCCAGGATCTTGTCGTTGGTGATCAGGTCAAAATTGTTCCTGTCCGCCGGCCGGAGTCCGCGCAGCTCACGCAGCGCAATCGTGACGGCTTCCTGGCCATCATCGACAGTGACGCCCTTCTTTGGCTTCACGGCTATGTACTGCGCGTTCGTCCGGTCGATGAAATAATTGCGGTCGAGGGTGCGGTACGGCACTATCGCCCCAATGCTTTGGCCCGGCGGCGAAAAAATGTTGCCGGGCGGTGAATACACTCCGACCACGCGCAGTGGCCTCCCACCGGCACGAATGGTTTTGTCGATCGGGTCGATCATGCCGAAAAGTTTTCCCGCGGCCGTTTCATCGAGCACTACCACCGCGTCTCCCGTTTCAACTTCATGTCTGGTGAACCATCGACCGGATGCAAGCTCGCCACCCTGAATTTCGGTAAACCGGTCATCGGCGCCCATGAAAATCACCATCTGGGTGCGAACGCCCTGAAACTCGAGGACGCCAAATGCCTGTGCCCACAGGGAACCGTAGGAAATCTCCGGCAGCTGCGCGATCCGCTCTGCATCGCGCAGCGCAAGGTCCGGACGCACGCGAATCCATTTCGGAAGGCGGTCTGGATTCACTGGAGTCTCCGACCACGCTTTCATCACATAGAAAGTCGTAGGGCCGGCAATTTCGATTGTGTGAACAATCTGTTCCTGCACTCCCTGAACAATGGCGGCCATTGCCATCACAGTGGACACGCCAATAACGACGCCGAGAATGGTGAGCGCTGACCTGAGTTTGTTGGCGCCGAGAGTGTCGAGCGCGACTGCGAAGTTATTGCGGATCGAATCGGTGATCATTCGGCTCTCAGTGCGTCAATTGGATCGAGAGCCGCCGCGCGCGATGCTGGGTATACCCCGAAAATTATTCCTACGCCGGCGCCCAGCGATATTGCGAGTACAACCGACCAGAGAGACACTCTCGCCGGCAGCGGCGACGCCGTGCTAACCAGGGTCGCGAGGCCCCAGCCTCCGACGACGCCGAAAAAGCCCCCCATGGCGGACAGTACGACGGACTCGGTGAGAAACTGGTTTCTGATGTCGCGCCGCGTAGCACCCATCGCTTTCCGGATGCCGATCTCGTGAGTGCGTTCAGTCACCGACATCATCATGATGTTCATGATTACAATTCCGCCGACGACGATGCCGATCGCTACGATTGCCGGTACGACGGAAAAGAGAACCTTCGTAAGATTTTGCCAGAAGGCCACGAGAGCGTCGGCAGTCTCGACAGTAAAGTTGTCGTCCTCGCCGGGCCTCAGGCCGTGCGCCTGACGCATCGCTTCTTCTGCGCGCGCCATACCCGCCCCGATCTGATCCGGTGCAGACATCTTCACTGAAATCGTGGTTGTCTTGCGCCGACCGTAAATCATTTCGAAAGTCGGCAGCGGAAGCAGTACGAACCCATCGAAGCTCTGTCCCAGCACGCGGCCTTTCTTCGCAACTACTCCGGAAACTTCAAAGGGAACACCGCGTATTCTGATCGATTCCCCCACAGGGTCAGCGCCTTCAAACAGCTTTTCGGCAATGTCAGCGCCGATTACCGCAACGAAGCGCCGCTCGCGAACGTCAACATCGGACAATGGCTCGCCGCGGTCGAACACGTAGTCCTGCACGATCTGATAGGCAGGAGTGACTCCGAACACTGTGACATCGGCGATGGTGCGTCCGCGCCAGAACAGATCCGACACGGGTGCAGGCCAGCCTGACTGCAGGCTGACCGCTTCAGCCTCAGGCAGAGCACGGATGACCGCGTCAGCATCGTCTCGTGTGATTCGTGGACGGCGCTGCAGGCGGCGCCACTCTTCATCGTCGAAGAAACCCACCTGGATGGGAATCCTGCGTACCTGGAATGCGTCCTTTCCGATGAGCGCACCGGCGAGATTTTCGCTCACGTATGCGTTCATGCCCGAGATGATCGCCACGACAGCGATCAGGAATGTTACGGACACGATAATTCCGACCAGGGTGAAAAATGACCGGAGCTTGTTTTCGCGGATCTGGCTGAACGCGACTGCGATGACGTCCGTGAATCTCATTTCACGAACGTCATGCGTCGGCTATTCGTAACGCAATGCCTCAACTGGGTCGAGTTTCGCCGCGCGCGCGGCGGGGAGCATTCCAAAGACAACTCCGGTAACAGCGCTGACCAACAGGGCGGCAACGATTGCCATCGGCGGTGTGGAAGCCGGAATTGGCGTGAACTTGTTGACCAGAAACGCTACAAGCGATCCGGCAATCAGTCCGATCGTCGCACCAACGCACGTTAACGTAGCGGCCTCTACCAGGAACTGCCACAGAATTGTTGCCTTCGTGGCGCCCAGCGCCTTGCGCACTCCAATCTCGCGCGTGCGCTCAGTGACACTGATCATCATGATTGCAATTACACCAACGCCGCCAACCATCAGGCCGACCGCTGAAAGCGCGATCATGATGACGAAGAACACTCCGAAGAATCCATCATAAATCTGGAGCAGTGCGTCCGAAGTCATGATGGCAAAGTTGTCCGGCGCACCTGGGCGCAGCCCTCTGCGGCCCCGCAGCAGCGCGGTCACGGCATCGATCGCATCACCCTGCGGAACATCCGGCTTTGGCTTCACTGTAAGATCCAGCCGCCGCAGGCGAATACCGAGGTGACGACGCCCTGATTCGAGCGGAACCATCGCCTTGGGATCGCTTCCGGCAGCCGATGATGTCGGCTTTCCGAGGAAGCTGCCCGTGTTGTGGTGAACGCCAACAACAGTGAACGGCTTTCCTCCCACATCTACAACCTTGTCGAGCGGATCGGATTCACCGAACAGGCGTTCAGCCATCTTGTCGTTAATAACCATGACGGGTGCGCCAGTGAGGCTTTCAGCATAGGTAAAATCGCGGCCCTGGACGATGTCACACCGTCTGCTTCCAGCCAGTTCGCCGAGTATGCATCGATTCCGGCCTGACTGATTTCCTTGTCCTTGTACCTGAACTTCGCGCCCCAGCCAACGTGAGTCGTAACGACCTTCACTTCAGGCAGCTGCGAGACAAGCTTCGCCTCTTCAAGCGTGAGGGGCGGGTTTCTGCGCGAAGGACATGTGTCTTCCGTGCCGTCGCAAATTTCTGCGAGTGAAACGGGGCGGCGGAAAACGAAGAAGCTAGTCGGCCCTGCGGACTCGAGATCCTTGGCGACGCTTGCATTGATTCCGTGCACTGCCGCCGAAAGCGTGACGACAACGAAAACACCGACAGCAACACCAAGAATCGTCAGAGCCGCACGAACACGATTCGACTTGATTGCATCGAAGGCGATACCAATGCCTTCGGTGACATTGAAAAGCCATCCGGAAAATTTCATTTACTCTTGCCTCAACGCTGCAACCGGATCGAGCAGGGAAGCCCGGCTCGCCGGATAAATACCGGAGATAATGCCAACGCCCGCGCCGATGAACACGCCCACGACGATGGACCAGGGCGCAACCGTGGCCGGCAGTGGCGAAACAGCAGCAATCAATTGCGACAGCAGAATGCCGCCGATGATTCCAACGATCGCGCCGACAGTGCTCAGCGTTGCCGCTTCAACCAGAAACTGCGACATGATATCGCTGCGCTTGGCGCCGAGCGCCTTGCGGATACCGATCTCGCGAGTCCGCTCCGCGACAGCGACCAGCATGATGTTCATGATCACGATTGCGCCGACAATAAGACCTACAGCAGGAAGCACGACTGCCGCGATTTCCAGCTTCGACTTGATTTGAGTCCAGAAGCTCAACGCCGATTCCGACGTTTCGACCACAAAGTTGTCCGGCTCAGACGGGCGCAGGCCATGTCTGCCGCGCATTACCTGCCGAATCGTTTCTTCAAGCTCGATGATGTCCTGATCGCCTTCAGCCTTGATCTTGAGCGCATCGATAACTCCTGGCCGGTTCACAGCGTGCCGCAGTGGTGACCGATACGGAGCGATAACGAATCTGTCGAGTGAGATGCCGAAAATATTTCCCTGAGTCTCGGCTATACCCACGACAGCGTATGGACGTCCTGCAATTTTTATTTCGCGGCCCAGAGGGTCGAGATTCGGGAAGAATCGTTTTGCGACTTCCTGTCCGATCACGAGTACCGAGCTGCCCATCTCGAATTCCTGCTGGGTGATGAGTCGGCCCTGCTAGACCTTCATGTTCCGAATCTTGAAGTAGTCGCCTTCGACGGCGCTTGCATCCATGTTGCGCGGTTTGGCCCACTGCGTCTGCATGGGGACGTTGTCATACCCTTCTACGGAGTAGAGAACGCCCTCTGGCAGTGCACTCGTGACAGGCTCGACATCGCTGTACATGATTCGCGGCCAGCGCTGCATGTCGCGCCACTGAGCTTCCGATATGTCGCCGCCGATCTCCGGCCACTTTCTCAACGTGACTGTGTTGAGGCCGACGATCTTGCCTACAAAGTCGTGCTCCATGTAGTCACTCATTCCTTCCACGATCGAGACGACCGCGATAAGGAACATGACTCCAATGGTTACGCCGAGTAGCGTGAAGAAGCTCTTCAGCTTCTGGACGCGGATCTGCGCCAGCGCGAGCCGAATGGCTTCGATGAATTTCATCCTACGCGAGACCAGCCAGCGAGCCGGTCTGGCTCACGCGCACAACGAACTTCTCGCGATTTTCATCGCTCTCGACCATTCCGTCGCGAAGAACAACTACGCGGCGCGCATGCGCTGCGATATCCGGTTCGTGCGTGACCATGATGACAGTCTGTCCCTGCGATGCGAGTCCTTCGAACACGCGCATGATTTCTTCAGACGTTGTCGAGTCGAGGTTTCCCGTCGGTTCGTCAGCCAGAAGAATGGAGGGACGGTTTACAAGTGCACGAGCGATCGCAACACGCTGACGCTGTCCGCCTGACAGCTCGTTCGGCTTGTGATTCATTCTGTCACCAAGCTGCACGCGTTCGAGTGCTTCACGTGCGCGTGCCTTGCGCTCAACACTCGAGACGCCGGCATATACGAGCGGAAGTTCTACGTTGTGCAGCGCGGTCGCGCGGGGAAGGAGGTTAAATGTCTGGAACACGAATCCGATTTCACGATTCCGGACGCGCGCCAGCTCGTCGTCTGCCATCTCGGACACGAGTGTTCCATTCAGCCAGTATTCACCGTCATCCGGCGTATCGAGGCATCCAATCAGGTTCATGAGGGTTGACTTGCCCGAGCCGGAAGGTCCCATGATGGCGACGTACTCGTTGCGTCTGATGGCGACGTCAACGCCGCGCAGTGCGCGAACGATTTCTCCGCCCATGTCGTACTCGCGCTTGAGACCGCGCGTCACGATAACCCAGTCCTTGTCGGGAACCGCCCCCGGCACCTCTGTCACCACGCGCCTTTCGGCGGTGGTGCTCAGAGCAATTTCAGCGGTATCTGCCATTATTTCTTTTCCACCTTTTTCTTCTTCGGATCGATCTTTGTTTCGCGGACCAGGGCTCCGTCCTTCAGCTCACGGATTGCCTGGTATGTGCCCGCGACGATGCGGTCACCGGCCTTGAGGCCGCTGACAACCTCGAAATACTTCTCGCCTGCGATACCAACTCTTACCTGGCGGAACGCCACCTTGTTGTCTTTTGCAACCACGAACACGCCTTCCTCATCGCGCACGCCAATCTGCTTGTTGGCCTGCGTCTGGGTCTTGGCCAGAGTGACCTGCGAGCTGTCCTCTTCCTTCTTTTCCTTGTCCTTCTCACGCACTGTCAGCGCGATGATCGGAATGGAAAGAACATTCTTCCGCTCATCCGTGATGATCTTGGCAGTTGCGGAGAAATCTGGACGGGTCGTAGGCGGTGAATTGAGGAGCTGAATGGTTACTTCGTAATCGATCGCCTGGTCGGCCGCGTTACCTGTGGATGAAACTCCACCTGTCCGTACAGAACTGTTGGAGATCTGGCTGACACGGCCAATGAAGGTTGTGTCAGGAAATGCATCGATCTGCACGATTGCGGAATCACCCAGCGAGATGCGTGATACGTCGGTCTCGTCGACCTTCACTTTCGTTTCCAGCAGGCTCATGTCACTGATCGTGAGAAGAGTCGCCGTTTCCTTGTTGAAGGTTCCCGGGACGGCGGTGGATCCGATTTCAGCGTTGAGGCGTGTGACCTTGCCACTCATCGGAGCGACGAGAGTTGTCTTGTTCAGCGCGCTGCGCGCATCGTTCAGCGATGCACTGGCCTGCGAAATCTGGTGCTGCGATCCTTCCACGTCCGCCTGTGCAACTTCAACCTGCGTGCGCAGCTGCTCAACCTGCTCATCTGTCACC
>JANLYJ010000347.1:0-1899 GCA_031365555.1 Gemmatimonadaceae bacterium
GCTGCGATGAAGGTGAGCGGCACCATCAGGGTGCCGGGAGACAAGTCCATCTCACATCGCTCGCTGATTCTTGCATCGCTCGCTGACGGCGAATCCAGGATTCGTGGGATACTCGATTCCGAGGACATTCAGTCAACCGCGCGCGTGCTGCGTGAGCTTGGTGTTGACGTTCCGGTTCTCTCTCCTTACATCGGGTTGATGGGAAATGGATTACGTGGTTATACCCAGCCAAAAATTGATCTCGATTGCGGCAACAGCGGTACAACCGCTCGGTTGATTACAGGCGCAATTGCTGGCAACGAAATCTTCGCGCGAATAGTCGGCGACGAAAGTTTGAGCAGGCGGCCAATGCGCCGCGTCACCGAGCCACTTGCAGAGATGGGCGCCGTTATTGAATACCCCGGCGGCAAGGATAGTCTGCCTGTCACTATCACAGGCGGTAAACTGCACGCTCTCGACTGGGACAATTCGACTTCGAGCGCACAGGTAAAGAGCGCAATTCTGCTGGCTGGACTGACTGGAAAGGCCCGCGTGGCGGTTGATGAGAGAATTGCATCTCGCGATCACACAGAACGAATGCTCCGTGCGATGGGTGCAAAGGTTGATACAGTCAAGAAGCTCGTCGAGCTCAAACCCGTAAAGTCCCTGAGTCCTCTCGACATGGAAGTTCCCGGAGACCCGTCCTCTGCGGCTTTCTTCATCGCTGCTGCAATTCTGGCTGACAGCGGCGAGCTGAATCTGGAGAATGTCTGCCTGAACACAACGCGGACTGGTTTCATAATGATCCTCATCGCGGCCGGCGCTTCTATTGAATACCGGAACGAGCGGCTTAGTGGCGGTGAGCTGGTCGGGGATATCGTCGTGCGACCCGCGCAGCTTGGTGCAATTGAAGTCGAAGCAGAGGACATAGTTTCGATGATCGACGAAATTCCACTCCTGGCGTGTGTTGCTGCGGCTGCAGGGGTCGAAGCCCGTGTGACCGGTGCGGGCGAGCTCCGCGTAAAGGAAAGCGATCGGCTTGCTGCGATTGCATCCAACCTGCGCGCCATCGGAGTTGAGATCGATGAGCTCCCTGACGGATTCCATATCAAGCAAGGTCACCGCGACTTGCGTGGAGCAGTGACTACTCATAAGGATCACCGGATCGCAATGTCGTTCGGGATTCTGGAAAGGCTGACTGGTGGCGCCGTCACGCTCGACGAACGCGAGTCGGTTGCAGTATCCTATCCGGCATTCTGGACTGATCTCGACCGGATTACTCAATGACGGACAAAATCGTAATTGCCATTGACGGACCAGCAGCCTCAGGGAAGTCGAGCACCGCAAAACGCGTTGCCAAACTTCTCGGCTACCGCCATGTGGACTCGGGGTCGCTCTACCGCGCGGCGACAGCTGCAGTCCTGAGGAAGCACAAGGACGATAAATGGAATGAGTCCGACGTCGTGACTGCCGCAGCAATCGTATCACTGAAAGCGTCAGAGTCGGGATTCGTGCCGCTCCTCGATGGCGCTGACGCAGAGTCGGAGTTGCGTGGCGAGCCGGTCACACGCAGCGTTTCACGCGTTGCGCAAATGCAGGCAGTCCGTGCATGGGTGGACGCACAGGTCCGCCGGGCCGGCTCCGAGTTCAATGTCGTGGTTGACGGGCGCGACATCGGGACTGTTGTGTTTCCCAATGCAAAGCTCAAAATCTTCCTCGTTGCCGACCCGTGGGAGCGCGCGCGTCGCCGCCTGGTTCAGCAGCACGGCACTGAACCTTCGCAGGACCAGATCGCGGACGAAACGGAGCGCATTGTTCACCGGGACGCGCAAGACGCGACTCAGACTGTTCAGGCTCTCGACGCAATTCTGATTGACACTACGCATCTCACCCAGAACGAGCAGATAGATCGAATCGTAG
>JANLYJ010000372.1:0-5643 GCA_031365555.1 Gemmatimonadaceae bacterium
ATGCGTAAGTGGACAGAAAAAAACGGTCTACGATAACGACGCTGCCCGCTTCGAGCCTGGGCCGCAGCTCACGTGACACGAGCTCTGCGCGCGACGACATGAACAGCAGCGCTTCCGCCGACGGGCAAATTGAAGCGTCAGGATCCAGCAGGAGACTGCGGATGACATCCCCAACCGGAGTGCCACCTGGCTCTCTTACAGCCACACATTCGATTCCGCGTGAAGTCAGGCGCTCGGTAAGCAGTTTGAGCTGTGTGGTTTTACCCGCACCCTCTGCTCCTTCGAAAACGACGAGCTTCCCGCGCGGCAACTTCAGCCCAGGGTGATGATAGAGCTTGTGGCGCCTTTCTTCATTCCGTCGAGGATCCAGTTGTTGATCTGGACCATCACCTTATCGAAGTTCTCCTGAGCGACGATCGCGCGCTGGTAGGCAGCGTTCACCTGAATCGTGGACAGCATCTGATCGAGCTGCTGTTCCATTTCAGGTGTAGGCTCCTGACCCTGCTGGATCATCTGCTGCGCTTCAGCGCGGATTTTTTCCATTTTCTGCAGGAGAGACACTGCATCCGTGTCGGCGTTCAGGGCCTCGCTCGACCGTTTGACCGCCTGATATTCGGAGCTCTGGCCGATAAGACGTCCAAGTTCCATTGCTTTTTCTTCGACCATCTATTCTCCGTTAGGACTGTCAGCTTTGTAAGCGAGCACGAACCGATCGCGCCCGGTCAGGTCGGGGAGTACCGAAATATCGCGATACCTTCCGGTTGCTGCCGCCAGCTCAGCTACCAGTTTCGCACGACGCGTATCTACTTCGAGTGCAAGCAGCCCGCCATTCCCGAGGTTTTCAGGTGCACTGTTGACGATATCGGCAATCACTGCCATTCCGTTGTCGCCAGCAAGCAGGGCAACCGAGGGCTCCCAGTCGCGGACTGATTCATCCAGGGTAAACAGCTCGCTGAACGCGATATAGGGCGGGTTTGAAACAATGACATTGGCTCGTGCGGAACCGAGCGGACCGAGGCCTGCTCCTTCCAGGAACTCAACGGTCGCAGTCAGGGCTTGAGCGTGCCTGACCTTGTTTGCCTCCGCAACTTCGAGGGCATCGCTCGAGATGTCGGTCCCTGTCACGCTGTCGAACTTCCCTTCACTGCCCAGGGCCAGCGCGATTGCACCACTTCCAGTGCAGATGTCGAACGCCACGCCGGTGTTCACTCGCGACAGCACATGCTCAACGAGCAGCTCGGTCTCGGGCCGCGGAATGAGGACGCGCCGATCTACTTCGAGAGTGAGGTTTCGAAATGCTGCGAGGCCTGCGCAATACTGGATTGGCGCCCCGTGCGAGCGCTTCTCAGCGGCCATGACAGCGCGGCTAAAAAGATCACGGTCCACTACTGCATCTGCATTGAATGATGGCCATGATCGTGGGACGTCGAGCAGATACGCAAAAATTTCGCGCGCATCCGCTACTGCATCGGGAGTTTCAGCGATGCTCGAGATGATAGCAGCCATCTTTTCGGTCAGCTCGCCCACCGTCGGCAAGACGTCGTTCTTTCGGCGAGCGATTTTTGGCGCTTTTACAGAGCTACTCACCGAGGCGCTCCTCGACGTCTGCAAACTTCAGTGCGTCGATAAGGATCTCGATTTCGCCATCCAGCACTTTCTGCAAGTCGTGAGTCGTGAGACCGATCCTGTGATCGGTTACCCGGTTCTGCGGAAAGTTGTATGTGCGGATCTTTGCGGAACGATCGCCTGTTCCAACCTGCGTCTTACGCATGCGCGAGCGATCGGCTTCGATTTTTGCGAGACGTGCATCGAGCAGACGTGCTCGCAGGACTTCCATGGCCTTGAGCTTGTTCTGCAGCTGGGACTTCTGGTCCTGCTGGCTAACCACGATCCCGCTCGGGATATGCGTGATACGGACAGCGGAGTCGGTCGTATTCACGCTCTGGCCGCCCGGGCCCGACGAGCGGAAAACGTCAATCCGAAGATCCTTGTCCTCGATTTTCACGTCCACTTCTTCGGCTTCGGGAAGAACTGCAACAGTGGCAGCCGAGGTATGAATCCGTCCCTGGTTTTCAGTGACAGGCACACGCTGAACGCGGTGCACTCCTGACTCCCAGCGCATAACACCGAACGCGCCTTCGCCTTTGATCTTGAAGATTGCTTCCTTGACTCCGCCGAGTGTGCCTTCGGAGCGGGAAATATCCTCGATGCGCCAGCGGCGTTTTTCAGCAAACCTTGTGTACATCCGAAGAAGGTCTGCTGCGAAGATTGCTGCCTCGTCTCCGCCCGTCCCGCCCCGGATTTCAATGATCGCAGGGCGATCATCGAGAGGGTCGTGCGGAATCAGTGCGGGCTTGATGCGCACTTCGAGTTCCGCAATGGACTGCTCGAGGCGCGCGAACTCGTCGCGCGCTTCGGCGGCCATTTCGGGATCGTCAATGGAAACGAGCTCGCGCACTTCGGCGAGCTCGTCGTCGTACCGTTGCAGCGTACCGGCCATCTCGACGACGGGGGCGAGGTGCCGGTGCTCCCGTCCGAGTGCAGCCATGAGCTGCTGGTCCTTTACGGTTTTCGGATCGGAAAGCTGCTGCTCGACTTCGCGGGCGCGCTCAAGCGCGTCAACGAGCCGGCTGCGAAGACTCAGGCTTCCGTCTTGGCCGGCTTGGAGTACTTCTGGCGGAAGCGCTCAACGCGGCCCGCTGTGTCGACCAGTTTCTGCTTGCCCGTAAAGAACGGGTGGCACTGTGCGCAGATGTCCGTGTGGATTTCCGCCTGGGTCGAACGCGTCTGGTAAGTATTTCCGCACGCGCAACGCACTGTGGCTGTCGCGTATGTGGGATGGATTTCGGGTTTCATTTGTAACTCCAAGGTGGGACTGCGGATAGCCCTGTAATATAGAGCGTGTTTGGGGCGATTTACAGTGGGTAAAACTGCCACTTAAGAACTACCAAGCTGGGAGCAGCACGCTTGAAGCTTGGGGAGCTTGGGGCAGGATGGCAGCAAAAAAGCTGGGAGCAGCTCCAAGCTTTCTAGGCTTTGAGCGAGCTGCTCCCAGCTTGGTAGTTCTTAAGTGGCAGTTACTTCTTTACTGGATCCGCCAACCCTCTCTCAATGAGCAGCTGGTCAACCACCGGATCCCTGCCCCTGAAAGCCCGGTACAGCGCCGCCACATCCATCGACGATCCCCTGGAAAGGATCATGTCACGGAACCGCTGTCCATTCGCACGCGTCATTCCGCCATTCTCCAGGAACCAGGCGTAGGCATCATCATCGATCACTTCGCTCCACAGGTAGGAGTAGTAACCCGCCGAGTACCCGCCGTCCCAGATGTGGGAGAAGTAGGTCGTCCGGTACCGCGGTGGAATTTCAGCGACCGCGACATTGTACCGCTTGAGCGTTTCCGCTTCGAACGCATCCACGTCCTGAAGTGGCAGACCTGCTGGAATGCTGTGCCATCCAAGATCCAGCAGCATGGCCGCTGTCAGCTCAGTCGTCGCAAACCCCTGCCCGAATTTCGCGGCCGCCTTGTACTTGGCCAGCAGGTCCTGCGGGATTGGTGCTCCCGTCTGATAGTGCTTCGCAAAATTCGCGAGAACTGAAGGCTCGGTTGCCCAGTGCTCGTTGAACTGCGAAGGAAACTCTACGTAGTCGCGCGGTGTGTTCGTTCCCGCAATTCGCGGATACTCGACATGCGAAAACATTCCGTGCAGCGCGTGACCGAACTCATGGAACATTCCACCGACATCGTCCAGCGTCATGAGCGCAGGCTGTCCTGGAGCGGGCTTCGCGAAGTTTGCAACGTTGTAGACAACGGGCTTGGTGCCGAAAAGGCCCGACTCATCTACGAAGTTGCTCATCCAGGCGCCACCAGCCTTGCTGTCGCGCGCAAAGTAATCGGCGTAGAACAGCGCGAGCGGAGATCCATCTTCATTAAATACTTCGAAGACGCGCACATCCGGATGGTAAACCGGAATGTCATGCCGCTCCTTGAACGTGATGCCGTACATCTTGGTCGCCGCGAAGAACAATCCATTCTGAAGAACGTTGTTCAGCTCGAAATATGGCTTCAGCTGTTCCTGGTCGAAGTTGTACTTATCCTTGCGAACCTGCTCTTCATAAAACTGCCAGTCCCACGGCTGGAGCTTGAATCCCCCGCCCTGCTTATCGATCATCGCCTGCATTTCAGCAGCATCACCACGCGCCTTCGCAGTCGCACCTGCTGCGACGTCGGCCAGCAGCTTCGTTGCTTTTGCAGAGGTACCGGCCATCACGTCTTCGAGGCGGAAATCGGCCCAGTTTGCGTAGCCGAGCAGCTTTGCCTTCTCAGCTCGCAGCTGGGCGAGACGACTGACGATTGCACGCGTGTCATTTGAGTCGCTGCGTTCGCCACGAAGAATCGAGCGCTCGTACAGCTTCTGGCGCGTGGCCCTGTTTGTCAGAACCTCCTGCAGCGGCTGCTGCGTGGTGTTCTGAACTGTAAGAACCCATTTGCCCGGCATTCCGCGCTGTTTTGCAGTCTCGGCTGCCTTCGCGATCTGCGCATCCGTCAGCCCGGCCAGCTCGGCCTTGTTGTCGATGACAAGTGCCGCCGCATTTCTTCCCTCTAGAAGCCGCTTGTGGAAGTCGGTGACAAGCTTCGACTCTTCCTGGTTGAGAGCCTTGAACCGCTCCTTGTCAGCTGCTGCGAGCTGGGCACCAGAGCGTACAAAATCTTTGTAATAGCGCTGAACCAGATACTTCTGGACGTCGGTGAGGCCTGACGAATTGCGCGCGTCGTACACAGCCTTGACACGCTGATAGAGCTTGTCGTTCAGGAAAATCGCATCGCCATGCGCGGCACGCTTCGGCGCATACTGCTCATCGATCTTCTGGAGTGTATCAGTAGTGTTCGCCTGATTCACCCCGTCGAAGACATAACTGACGCGAGTCAACATCGCGCCGGAACGTTCCATGGCAACTATCGTGTTATCAAATGTCGCAGGCGCAGCCGTGTTGGCAATCGCATCGATCTCGGCGAGCTGCTGGCGCATGCCTTCGTCGAAGGCCGGTCGATAGTCGCTCTCCTTGATCTTGCTGAAATCAGGCGCCAGGTACGGGAGCGTACTCGCTGCATAGAAAGGATTTGACGTGATGCTCGCCGATACTGGCGTCGGGTTGGTCACCACTTGCACACCTGGTGTGCAGGCGAGGGCACTGTCGCGGCAATCGTGCCCCCAAAACGTACCTGAATGGCGCGGTGCAAATGCCCGCAAATGATCCGTTCTACATTTGGATGCTGCGTTACCAGTGCTTCCAGTTCGCGAGCGCCTTGTAGCAATCCGATCGCATCCATGTGACCAATCAGCGTTTGAAATGGCGGGTGGTGCATGGCAATGATGACAGGCTTATGGCGATGAATCTGGAGCTCTGCAGCTAGCCAGGCAAGCCTTTGCCTGCACAAAAACCCTGCACTCGCGCCGGCATCAACCGTATCCAGCGCTACCAGCTGAAGTGCGCCAACTGCCACGCTGAACTGTATAAATCCGCTGCTGCCCAAGTAACTGTGGCTTGAAAAGCTGAGCCGCAGTTGATCCCGGTCGTCGTGGTTACCAGGCATCAAATAGACGGGCATTTTCAGGGCTTGCAAAAGCTCCTGCAAATGCG
>JANLYJ010000378.1:0-6378 GCA_031365555.1 Gemmatimonadaceae bacterium
GAAGACCCGCGTGCTCGATCTAATAATCGCCAATGGCGAATGCGTTGGAGTCAGAGCGACGATCGCAGGAAAGCCGGTCGAGATAATTGCGGATGCTACCGTGCTGGCGACAGGCGGGTGCGGGCAGGTCTACAAGTACACGACCAATCCGGAAGTTGCGACGGGCGACGGATTCGCGATCGCTCATCGTGCAGGAGCAAAGCTCGCCGACATGGAGTTCGTCCAGTTCCATCCGACCGCGCTCGACACGCCTGAAAATCCTCTCATGCTGATCTCCGAAGCCGTTCGCGGGGAAGGTGCTCTGCTTCTCAATGAAGAGGGCGTGCGTTTCATGACCCGGAAGCACAAACTCGCCGAGCTCGCTCCTCGGGACGTAGTGGCGCGCGCAATTTTTCGCGAAGGCATGGGTGATCGCACAGTCTGGCTTGATGCGCGCAAGCTCGGCAAATCGTTCGAAAAAAGATTTCCGGGAATTTTTGCGATTTGCCGCGCACGTGGAATCGATCCGGGCAAGGACCTGATGCCCGTAACACCAGCCGCGCACTACATGATGGGGGGCATCGTTACGGATCTCGCAGGCTGCTCGAGCATCAAGCGCATGTACGCGTGTGGCGAAGTTTCGCGGACTGGGGTGCACGGAGCGAATCGCCTGGCTTCGAATTCACTGCTCGAGGGGCTGGTATTCGCCGAGCGTGTTGCGCGTGACATGATCAAGATTGACAAGCTCGCGAAAGTCCCGCGCAAAGTTCAGTGGAGCGCGCCGAAGCTGAAGGACCGTGGAGCTGCACAGGTCGCCGCCGACGAAGTGCGCCGCATCATGTGGGAGTACGCGGGCATTGACCGGACAGCCAAGGGTCTGCGCAAGGCGATCGAGCTGCTTGACGACATCGAGCGGAGGCTGCCGGAGGGCGCTACGGAAGAGCTGAACATGGTGCAAACTGCAATTCTGATCGTTGATTCGTCGCTGATGCGGAAGGAGTCGCGGGGAGGGCACTATAGAAGTGATTTTCCGCGGACGAGGGGGAAGTGGCGGAAGCATATCGAGTGGTGATTCTTAACTGCCACTTAAGAACTACCAAGCTAGGAGCAGCAAGCAGCTCGCTTGGTGCTTGGAGCTGGCTCAAAGGGTAGCCCCAAGCTTGACGCTTCGAGCTAGCTGCTCCCAGCTCGGTAGTTCTTAAGTTGCCGTTATCACCACTCAGACGAATCGATTAATCTTCCAGAGTGGAATCCCTCCTCGAATCCCTGGACCATCAGCCGCCCGGCACAGTTGAACTGCAGGACCGGATCAAGGCGCTCGCGAAGCAGCGAAACGCCGTAATCCTCGCGCACAATTACGAGAGGTCCGAGGTACAGGATGTTGCAGACTTCGTAGGCGACTCGCTTGGTTTGAGCCGCCAGGCTGCGAATACTCCGGCAGAAGTGATCGTTTTCTGCGGCGTGCATTTCATGGCCGAGACAGCCGCGATTCTTTCGCCGCAGAAGACTGTGCTGCTTCCTGATCTGGCGGCTGGGTGTTCACTCGCCGCTTCAATAGATGGGGATCAGCTGCGGGCCTGGAAAGCCGAGCATCCGGGGGCGGTGGTTGTTTCGTATGTGAACACGACGGCCGATGTCAAAGCGGAAAGCGACTACTGCTGCACGTCGGGTAACGCCGTCGAGATAGTCAATTCGATTCCCGCCGAGCAGGAAATCCTTTTTCTCCCCGACATGTTCCTCGGCGCGCACGTGCGGCGGGTGACTGGCCGGCGGAACATGCATGTGTGGATGGGTGAGTGCCATGTGCACGCGGGTATCGATCCTGAGCACATAAACTTTCAGCGCGCTGCACATCCGGGGGCCGAGTTTCTGATTCACCCCGAGTGCGGGTGCGCGACGAGTGTGGTCGAAGCCGTGTCGGCTGGTGCTGTCGACCCCGAAGGGGTGCAGATTCTTTCGACAGAAGGAATGATCAACCGGCCCAGAATCTCGAAGGCTGATGAGTATATAGTTGCGACCGAGGTAGGGATACTTCACAGGCTTCGCCGTGAAAATCCGACCAAGAAGTTTTTTGCTGCGAGCAGGACAGCTGTGTGCGCGTACATGAAAGTCACGACGCTTCCAAAGGTCCTCAGTGCTCTGGAAAACATGGAGCACCGGATTACTGTGGACCCCGCAGTCGCGGCGAAAGCAAAAATCGCTATCGACCGGATGGTCGCAATTGGCGGACAGTCGCCGCTTTCGCCAAACCCCGGCACAACGGTCGACCCGGGCGAATGAACGAACGGCGCAGGGATGTCAGCAGGAATACCGGCTGGGGATTCTGGGGAGAAGAAGGTCTCCACTTTCCACTCTCTCGTTCAGAGACGAAGCAGCTGGTGAAGGCCGCCCTCGAAGAAGACAACACGATGCACGACGTGACGACAATCGCCACGGTGGTGTCTGACAGGCGCGCACGGTCGCGGCTTGTTGCGCGCCAGTCAGGCGTGATCGCAGGCATTCCCCTGGCCGCAGAGGCATTTCGTCAGATCGACCCGAGCGTCACCATTCGCATCGATCATGACGATGGAAGTGCCGTCGAGGGAAACACGCTGGTGATGTACCTGTCAGGGCATGCGCGTGGACTTCTGAGCGCTGAGCGGGTCGCACTGAATTTCATGCAGCGTATGTCAGGAGTCGCCACGCTTACGGCTAAGTACGTCGAAGCCGTGAAGGGTACGGGCGCGCGCATTCTTGATACACGCAAGACAACGCCGCTTTGGAGAAAGCTCGAGAAGTATGCTGTGCGTGCAGGGGGCGGGTTGAACCACAGAATGGATCTCGCCGCGGCGGTACTCATGAAAGACAATCACATCGCAGCGATCGACGGCGATATTGCAGCCGGCATTCGGCGGGCGCGCGAGATATCGAGGCCCGGAATACAGGTCGAAGTTGAGTGCGATACTCTTGAGCAGGTAAGTCGTGCGATGAACGCTGGCGCGGATATCATCATGCTCGATAACATGCCGGCCGCATTGATTCGTGAGGCCGTATTGATGGTAAGTGGTCGGGCCATTCTCGAGGCGTCAGGCGGTATCAACCTCGAAACCGTTCGCGGCGTCGCAGAAACGGGTGTCGACTGGATTTCTGTTGGGGCGCTAACTCACTCTGCGCCGGCACTCGATCTTGCACTCGATTTCGAATGACGCAGACTGCGACCATTCCGGAAACCTGCGATGTCTGTGGTTTCGATCAGGTGCTACAGATAAAGTGCAAGGTGATGTGCCGGAACTGCGGGACGATTCTAAAGAGCTGCTCCGACCTTTAGCTTCCAGCCGCCGAGCCGAGAAGAATCATTGAGCCTGTGGGAGCTGACACGCCTGCTTCTGGTTCATCCGTCACTGCAATCGCTTTCAAGTCTTCAGGTCGAAGCGCATAGGTAGCCGCAAAGACTGCGCTTCCGTCCTTGGATGGCTTGAACACACCTGCAGGAATCTTTTTGTCAGCAGTGACTAGCCACAACTCGTAGGCACGGCCTGCTTTCGGTTGTGCAAGTCCATGTGCAAAGACAGTCCAGCGATTAGTAGCGCGATCCCAGAACATCCTGGCTGTGGGGGCGTTGATCCCGGTGGCGGACATTTCCATCACGGCTACTGACGGCCCGGTAATGGCTGCAATCCTTGATTCCTTGTCGGCCACGAGTGCTCGGAGTTCCTGCGACTCCGCCAGTCGCTGCGTGTAGAGACCTTCTACTTCAGTCCGCTTCGCACGCTCGCGCGCATAACCGAACCCAAGTGCGGCGAGTGCGAGACTCGCGGCCATGGCGAGCGTGCGCCAGGGCGTTGACGTCCTCGAAGGTGTACGGGTTTCCTGTGCGCGCGAAACCAGGCGTGAACGGATGTCTGAGCTATGACTGCTATTGAATGAAAACTCCGGAGGAGTCGCAGGCAATTCAGAGAGGGCTTCACGCAGCGCGCGCAGCTCCGAGGTGCAAACCGGACAGCTATTGGCGTGCGCTTCGACATTTTTGGATGTTTCGGCGTCAAGCGCGCCAAGAGCGAGCGCACCCAGTTCGGCGAACGCATCGTCATGATTCATTGAAGATCGCGCGTGCAAGTTGTTCACGCGTGCGCCTCCTTTGACTCTCCCATGCATTCGCGAAGTTTCTGCATTCCAAGTCGAGTACGCGTTTTGATGGTTCCCAGCGGCTCGCCGGTGCTCTGGGCGATTTCTGCCTGACTCAGCCCGCCGTAATATGCCATCTCGACGACTTCGCGTTGTGCCTGGGGAAGCGCAAGCAATGCCTGCGTAACCTGTGACGCGCGTTCTGCCAGGATGAGGTCATCGCTTGCGTTGACAGGATCTGCCATGATAGCCAGCGGAGCAGCATCGAGAGATTCCTCGCGTCTTCGTTTCACGGATTTCAAGCGATCGAGCGCACGACTGCGCGCGATGTTTGTAATCCATTGACGCACCTGACCTCGTGCGGCATCGAAGCGCGAAGCCTGATTCCAGGCCTGCCAGAAAACTTCTTCCACAATTTCTTCGGCGTCCTGCTCGAGCCGGACGATCGCAATGCAGACTGCATAAACGTCCCCGGCCCACCTGTCGTAAAATTGGGAAAGGGCGCTCGACTGTCCGTTCGCCATTTCACGCACAAGGCGAATGTCGTCGAGACTAAGAGTCCCGACGTCGGGTTTTCCGATTCGTGGCATCGAGGACTATAAGGCCAGAACGGTGCCAAGCCGTCCACCCGCCCGGTTGGGCGGGGGAGGCGAGGGAAAATAAACATCCAAACTGCCAGAAAAATGCTGAAATCGGTGTTAGCGGGGCATCAGGACGCGGTCCACGACATGAATGACACCGTTCGACTGGTAGACATCGTAGGTCGAAATACTCGCGACATTCCCAGCTTCATCCTTGATCACAATGTTGCGCTTGCCGTTCATCATGGCCCAGAGCCAGCCACCGCTTACGGTCTTGATCTTGGCGGTGCCATTGCCTTTGCGGATGAGCTTCATGATTGCGTCGGCATCCCATCGGCCTGCAACAACGTGGTAGGTAAGCACCTTCGTCAAAGCTGACTTGTTTTCAGGCTTGAGAAGAGTTGCAACGGTGCCGGCCGGCAGGGCGGAAAACGCGTTGTTGGTTGGCGCAAATACTGTGAAGGGACCCTTCGACTGCAGAGTTTCAACGAGTCCAGCGGCCTTAACAGCTGCTACGAGAGTTGTGTGATCCGCTGACTTAACAGCGTTCTCGACAATGTTCTTCATCGGATACATGGACTCGCCGCCAACTACGGTGACTCCAGACATCTGCTGAGCATTGGCGGATGCCGCGACAATGGAAAGGGCTGCCACGGTTGTAAAGGTGCGGATGAAACGAATCATGGGTGAATCTCCTGTTATGTAATGGTGCGTTCACCCCACCTACGACAGAGCGGTTCAGTCGGATCTGTTTTTGGCCAAAAGCCCAAATAAAAGAAATGTGGACTGCAAAGTGCGAAAGGCGAGAGATCCAAATGCGACACGCTGTCGTATATGAGACATCAAGGAGCTGCTTCTGCGGCTTCACAATACCTATTCGGCGGGAGTTTTCATGAGTCAAAGGTTCTTGAGCCGCGGTAAATACCGGGCTCTGTTTGCGGCAGGAATCGCTGCGAGCATAGGCATGGCGGGGATCATCTTCGCATCAGATCACCAGGACACACCAGAAGTAGAGCTGAATCCGCGCATGGACATCAATGATGTCTACGCTTTCCCGGGCGGGAACGGAACGAGCACCGATCGCGTTACTCTCGTGATGACAACGTCATCACCGATCGTCGGAACGGATGCGTCGTTCGATCCAAAGCTTTTGTATCAGCTGAAGGTCGACAACACTGGTGATGCGAAAGAAGATCTTGTATTCCAGGTTACGTTCGACAACGCAACAGGCGCCAACCAGAAGTACACGATCGTTGGACCAATTGCCCCGACGACCAAGGGCACACCCGCATCGGGTGGCGTAGTGAACCAGCTCATCAACGGTTCAAGCATCAGCGGAAATGTTGGAAGCAGCTCGGGCAGCGCGACTGGAGTCCAGGGATTCGCCGGCCTTCGCACCGATCCATTCTTCATCGATCTCGAGCAGTTCTTCAAGATCGTTCCGGATCGTCGTCCGTCCACGGGCGCACTGTCTGTCCCACAGACGCAGACGGCCACGTCGTTCCGTAATCCCGGCGTAGACCTTCTTGGAAGCATCAACGCAAACGCGCTTTCCATCGTGATCGAAGTTCCGAAAACGATGCTTGTCACATCCACAGCAGCAGATGCCAAGTTCGGCGTCTGGGGCACCATCAGCCGATAGGACGATACTCAACATGAAAATCAAAAACTCAGCAATGCGCGCTGGCAGGATGTATATCGGCGCAGCGGCGAT
>JANLYJ010000386.1:0-6428 GCA_031365555.1 Gemmatimonadaceae bacterium
GCTCACAACTTCAACGCGGCGCGCAGCAACTCGCAGCGCCATTCGGCGGATGTTTTCGATGAGCCCAAGGCGCAACATGGTGGGAACAGCCCACAACTCTCCCATTCCAAGCGATGCGATTTTCTGGTACTCACCCACGAACAACGTGATGTTGTCCGTATCGATATGGCCTTCGGTGTGTGCAATGAGCTCGATCGTGAGCTCGTACACTCGAGGATATCCCGCCAGGGTTCCCGCTGCGAGCTTGGGAAGTTCCTGATAATATCCTTTCGGCATGCTCGTCCGGATTTCCCGGATGTGCTCCTGGATGATGTACGCATTGTCGAGGAGCCACTCGCCTGCAGGACTTATGTCGAGTTCACGCTCCACTCCGTCATTCAGGCGCTCATAAACGCTGCGCAAAACACGGCGCGTGTCATCCAGCCTCTCCAACAGCGGACCTGAACCGCGCTGCTTCTTGATCGGTAGGAGTGTGTGCTGCCTGGCAATCGCCCGCGCTCGCTCGGCAAGGCGGTCGGCGCCGAGAACCTCTCCTCGAATAGGACCGACGAGATCGTCGGAACTGTCCCTCGTCCGAAGAATCCGGCTCAGCAGGCTGCGCTTTGTTTGGGGGGGGATCGCTGTTGCCACTATTTAGTTCGTACTCTTGTGTGAAAAGTGCCCCATCCGACAGTTTGGCGGGATGGGGCACATCCGTTCCATAGCCCGTTGCAACACCTTCACTTATACCTATTAATTGCCGCGTTAGCGAGCGCTTCCGCCTCGCTTTCCTTCGCGGACTGACTTCGGTGCCGGCACGCTGCTTTGCTCCCCGGGGTTCATCTCCCGCTCAGCCTCATCGCTGGCCTTCAGGTGCTGTTTGTCTTCTTCGCTGATGTGGTCATCTTCGATTGGACGCAATTGATCGGATTGAATGGCGTTTCTCTGCTGCTGCGACTTTGATTTCAAGTTCCCCTCTATAGTTGGCTATCCAGTACAATCCCTGTCAGGAACCGTGCCTCATCGGCGGGTCTCCAAGCTCTGCTGTAGCTCGTCCTCCGGACATTCTTCGTCGTGCGGGATTCCTGACCCTTCCCCCACCTCCCGCCCAACCTTCCCGGCTTCGAGTGCGAACGTATTTCGGAGTTTCCGATCAGGCATCAGCCAGGCGAGTGCGAATCCAGCCAGTGCGATGCCGGTTGCAGTCAGAAATACGGTCTGGAGCGAAAGAGTAAATGCCTGCGCGTATCCGGCCCGGATCTCAGGCGACATGGCTTGGAGCATCCGCGGACTAATGCTGTTGACGCTTTGTGAGCTCGACGAGCCGACAGGCAGAGTCTCACGAAGGTGTATCGCCAGGCGTGAAGAGAAAAGAGCCCCCAACGCGGCAGTCCCAACTGAACCGCCCATCAGCCGGAAGAGTGTCGCTGCAGAAGTGGAAACCCCAAGGTCTTTATGATCGACTGCATTTTGTACAGCGATTACCAGAACCTGCATCACCATGCCCAGTCCGAGTCCTGTAACAAGCATTGTCCCCATAGCCTGGTACAGAGTCGTAGTCATGTTCATCCGCGAAAAAAGGAACAGGCCGATCGACATTATTGCCGTGCCGATTATTGGAAACTTTCGATAGTATCCCGACCGGCTGATAAACTGTCCTGAAAAGATCGACGTGATGAGCATTCCGCCCATCATCGGGATCATCTCGAGACCTGACTTGGTGGGACTCGCACCCTGGACAATCTGCAGGTAGAGCGGCAGATAGGTGACGCTTCCGAAAAGTGCAAACCCGACGACGAGGCCCACGAGAACAGAAATTGTGAACGTTCTGTTCCTGAACAGGGCGAGCGGTAATACGGGCTCCGCTGCCCGGCGTTCCACGACCAGAAACAGCGCCAGCGACACTGCCGCAGCCAACATCAATCCAATGATTGGCGCTGATGTCCACGGGAAGGTCATTCCACCAAGGTCGGTAAAAAGAATTACAGAGCTCAATGCAATGGCCAGCAGCGCCGATCCTGCGTAGTCGATTGCGTGACTTCGTTTCGTCGTGCGCGATGGAAGTGTCGCTGCAAGAACAGCGAGCGCGATGACGCCCAGCGGGAGGTTGATATAGAAAATCCAGCGCCACGAGATGTGGGTCGTGAAGTAGCCACCAACAAGTGGACCGGCCACGCTCGACAATCCAAATACTGCGCCGATAATTCCCTGATATCGGCCGCGCTCACGCGGCGGCACAATGTCCCCGATCACCGCCTGCGTGCTCACCATCAAACCGCCGCCACCCAGCCCCTGCACAGCGCGGAAAAGAATAAGCTGCGTCATGTTCTGGCTGATTCCGCACAGCGCAGAACCGATCAGAAAAATAATTGTCGCGGTCTGGAGCACAGGCTTCCGTCCGTACAGATCACCGAGCTTTCCATAGAGCGGCGTCACGATAGTCTGCGCGAGCAGGTATGCCGTCACCACCCAGGCCAACCTCTCCAGGCCCCCAAGCTCGCCGACGATTGTCGGTAATGCCGTCGCAACAATTGTTGAGTCGAGGGCGGCGAGGAGGAGCACTAGTACAAGGCCGCTGAACACTACGAGGATCTGTCGACGCGATAATTCGGCTGTGTTGTTCACGGGCCGAACGTTATCAAGTTTTATGCTTACATACGAGTGCGTACATGCGAGGACATGACCCTTCGGGCAGGACTATCGAGCGGGACTCTGTTGGCTGTTTTGAACCGCCACTCGCAGCACTTTGCTCATCTGCGATTGGTTCTCGCGCAGTCGGGTCACTTCGAGCAGGAGCGAATCGATTCGCTCATTCTGTTGAATGATCGAAGATTCGGCAGGCATGCTAAACTGCTGGGCTTCGAGCACGCCCTCGCGACGCCCCTTTGCGCGGCCGAGAAGCCAGATACCGGCAATTCCGGATAGGACTAAGCCGGCAGAGAGTAGAAGTATGAGGTTGGTGACAATTTCGCGAAGGTCAGGCATGGCCGAGCCTAATAAGAAGGATGTCTTCTACATACGGGCTATGCATATCCTCGGTTTCCAAAAACAAAAAGCCCCGCAGCAGGCGGGGCTCATGTCTTTGATCGTTAAACGAGTGGCCAGGGGCGGAATCGAACCGCCGACACGCGGATTTTCAGTCCGCTGCTCTACCAACTGAGCTACCTGGCCCAACTGCATTTCGCTCTGGCAAACTAACGGGTCATGGCAGTCCAGTTCAACCCGAAAACACCCCTGTTAGCGCGTCTCGGTCCCGTGCGTCGCGGTGATAATCGACTTAATGCCACCCCTCACATTGAAGTCTCCAACCACCCGCATCCACTTTGGCTTTGCTCTTTCGGCGAGATCATCCAGAATGCGATTCACCGCACGCTCGTAAAAAATCCCGTCATTCCGGAAGCTCCAGAGATACATCTTGAGGCTCTTGAGCTCGAGACAAAGCTCGGCCGGCACATATGTGATGCGGATAATGCCAAAATCGGGCGCGCCACCATCGAGCTGCTTGAGCTCTTCTGCGTCTGTTTCGATACCGCCCAGCGGGCACAACGATGTGAACTCGTCGCAGTCCATGTGAATCTGGTAGCTGCGTTCTGGATACGGATTCGTGAATGTTTCGAGAAGTTCAGGCCTTGGCATGCAGTAAATCTATCAGCCCGACAAACCCGTTAGTCCCGTCCGCGCAGCCTGCGGGACATTTCCTCGAGCAGTTTTCGCTCGTCGGCTGAAAGACTCTCGATACCGCTGTGCGAAATCTTGTCGAGCACCCCGTCGATCTGTTCCGCGCGTGGCCTCGATTCAATTGCCGGCGCCTGAATTACAGGGCGATGGGTAATCGCGTGACTCTCGGCAACAACATCATCGATTGCCTCTCGCGCGCGCGACCTGGGTTTCACGCGGGGCACTGCCCGCGGGGGATCGTCACCTTCATCTGGAATCGGGGAGACCCAGCGGCGCACCTGGTCCAATCCGCCAAAAGATGAAATGCGAAGGTACAACCATCCAAATCCGAGCCCGCCCAGATGTGCAAACCATCCGATGCCCGATCCGTTGCTGGAAATTCCCATCGCGAGATTGATGATGACCATCCACGCGACGAGCCAACGGGACTTCATCGGGATTACGCCGAAAAGGTAGACCTCGTCATCCGGCCAGCGGATCGCATACGCGAGCATGACACCGCTTACTGCAGCAGACGCACCTATCAGTCCGCTCCCTGCCACTAGCAACAGGTGCGTCAGCGCTCCGCCGAGACCGCACCATAAATAGAAGGAAAGAAATCCCCGGGTGCTCCACTCTTCTTCAACGCGTGGGCCGAACATCCAAAGCGTGAGCATGTTGAGCGCGAGATGCCACAAATTCGCGTGCACGAACATGTAGCTGACTGCGGTCCACCATGTATCCGGGAAATCGCGTGCGTCCAGCGCGAGCGCGGAATAGACATTCTGCTCGCCAAAGAGCGCGACCTGCAGGAAATACACGCCAATGTTCAGCGCAAGCAGCCACCGAACCGCGGGTGTGATCCGCGAGCCGTCAGACCCGGAGCTATACAATGAAGCAGAATTGAACATCGAACCTCTGGACCGCCTGGACCGTGCTAGTCAGCCGCCATCTTTGCAATGTGGTCGCACAACTGCGGAAAATCCATTCCCATTGCTGCCGCACCCTGTGGGATGAGACTAAGCTCCGTCATCCCTGGTAACGTGTTTGCCTCGAGGCAGTAAAACTCTCCCTCGGGGGACATTCGGAAATCGATTCTCGCATATCCGCCCAGCTTGAGCGCGCGAAATGCGGCAAGCGCCTGCTGCTGAACTCTTTCAGTTTCTTCTTTCGACAGCTTGGCTGGAAATTCTTCAGTAGCCATTCCCGCCGTGTATTTGCATTCGTAGTCGTATATCTCGTGCTTCGGAATAATCTCTCCGACGGGCAAAGCCACATCACCCAAAACTCCGACAGTCAGCTCCCTGCCGGCAATGAACTGCTCGACCATGACTTCATCATCGTACTTGTTCGCTTCTTCTATCGCTGCGCCGAGATCTTCCGGCTTCTTGACAACCGTCAAACCAACGGTGGATCCCTGCTTCGAAGGTTTTACGATAGCGGGAAAGCCAAACGATTTTTTTACCTGATCGATCGTTGCTGGCGCCATTGTCCAGTCTGCTGTCTTTACATCTGCCACGCGAAAAAGTTTCTTCGAGAGATCTTTATCCATCGCAAGGGCACTCGCGAGATGACCACTTCCCGTGTATTTCACTCCGGCCATGTCAAGCAGAGCCTGTATCGTTCCGTCTTCACCCTGCCCGCCATGCAGAGCCAGAAACACCACGTCTGCACCGGTAATCTCCGGCATCGATGTCAGGGTCGGCAGGAAAGTGCCGTGCGATATCTGCGTGAGCTCTGCCAGCGACGGAGGCGCGGTACCCACGGCACTCGCCGCCAGTTTGTCTTGCGCCGACTGATCGATGACACCTTTCGCAGGGTCCAGGGCTATCACCGTATGCCCCTTCGACCTGAGTGCCTGCACGATTCGAATACCCGATGCGAGTGAAACATTTCGCTCGGAGGATGTACCACCCATCAGTACTGTGATTTTCACTGTGCTACCGCGCCATCATGAATTGCAGCATGTCCGACCGGGTGACGATACCGCGAACAACCCCGTCATCGTGAACAAGAACTGCTGGGTTTGATTTGGAAAGAAGCTTGACGATACTGTCTACCGGCTGATCCGATCCCACGACGGGGAACGGAGATTCCATAACCTCACTTACCGGTCGATCGAGAAGATTGGTATTCTCGAGACTTTTTTGCGAGAGCGCCCAGTCACTGACAGACCCGATGCAATCACCGTCATCCATAACGGGCAGCTGCGAAACGTCGTGCACTCCCATTAGACCGAGCGCCTGCCGAACGCTTGCACCGGGTGCGACACTCACTACCGATGGCGCTTCTCCCGATTTTCCATTCAGTACGTTCGCGAGTGTCACGCGCATGGAGTCCAGCATCTGGTTTTCGCGCATCCATTCATCGCTGTAGAGCTTGGACAGGTACCGCTCGCCGGTATCACACAAAAACGCCACGACCATCGCGTCCGGATTGTCGGCTGCCCTCGCAACCTTGAGTGCAACATGTGCGATGAGCCCCGACGATCCTCCGACAAACAGGCCTTCCTCGCGGGTGAGCCGGCGCGCCATCGTAAACGAGTCTTTGTCCGACACAGTCTGGTAGTCGTCGATTACGCTCATGTCGAGCGTTCCGGGAACCTTGTCCTGCCCAATCCCTTCGATCTTGTAAGGCACGCCTTCGACCTTCACCGCTCCCTTGCTCCGCCAGTACTCGGCGAGAATCGAACCCACCGGATCACCCGCAATGATTTGGATCTTCGGATTCTTTTCCTTGAGATACCGGCCAACTCCAGTGAGGGTACCGCCAGTGCCGGCGGCAGCAACGAA
>JANLYJ010000387.1:0-2446 GCA_031365555.1 Gemmatimonadaceae bacterium
AACGCTGTCTGACTTTTCACTCATCACTGATCACTCATCACTTTTCACTGTTCTTAAAACTCATTGCTCTTGTCCGTCTGTTCAACTTGCAGATCGATCCATGATTCGTTTGCCGGTTGCTGCTCAGTTCTGACGCGCCCCTCGAATACACCGCAACCATCAACGTCAACCTCGTCCGCATCCGTCGGCAGCATTAGATAAACTTTTGTTTCGACCTTCTGATTGCCGAATACATGCGCGTTCACCGGCTTGGTGCGGCGCAGCGGCACGATGTCTTCATACTTGCCAAACGAGATCGCGCCAGTTGGGCAGACGCTCGCGCACATTGGCTTGATGCCTTCGCTGGTGCGGTCGTAACACATGTCGCATTTCATTTGCAGGTGCATTTCAGTGTTGTACTTGGGCACGCCGAAAGGACAAGCGTTCACGCAATTGCGGCAGTCGAGGCAGCGCGGTTTCAACGCTGAAAGAACTACGCCATCCGCAGTGGTCTTGATCGCGTCAGCTGGACAAACGAGGGCGCACGTCGGCTCGGTGCAGTGCATGCAAACGGTCGGCATCGTGGCCGTGGTCTCTGAACGATCAAGGTAATCGACATAGATCATCGAGTAGCCTTTATGGGTTCCGCACTCACGACACGCCGCTACGCACGCGCGGCAGCCGATACAGCGCTGCGGATCGATGAACATTGTTTCTTCCATAACCACCTCACAGAATTGCCTTGCTACCGAAACTCACTTCGCGACGCGCCCTTGCGCTTCTCTCCGAGAATTGGAAGTTGCCTGGAGTGAATTTTCTCGATGCGCGCCGAGCAAGCCTTGTATTCGGGAATCTTTGAAATCGGATCGAGCGCCGGATTCGTCAATTGGTTCACTGCCAGCTCTTCACCCCAATGATAGGGAATAAAAATCGTGTCTTTGCGAATCGTCTTAACAATCAGAGCGGGAAATATGCCATTGCCACGTCGCGACACTACCCGCACGCGTTCCCCGTCATTGATCTTCAGCTTCATCGCCGTTTCAGGATGAATCTCGACGTATGGCTCAGGACACTGCTCCACCAGAAATCCTATGCGGCGCGTCTGATTACCAGAGAGGTACTGGTAGACGACCCGACCGCTGGTCAGAATCAGCGGGTAGTCGTCATCCGGAACCTCTTGCGGTGGTTCAAACTCGAATCCATGAAATCGTGCCTTTCCGTCGGGATGATTGAAACGATCTTCGAAGAGACGCGGTGTTCCCGGATGATCTTCGGTCGGACACGGCCAGAAGACGCCATTCTGCTTTTCGATCTTTTCCCAGGTGATTCCGTAGTAGTCGGCGTTTCCTCCGCGGGACGCGAGGCGCATTTCATCGAAGATTGCGCGAGGGCTATCAAACTGGAAGAACTTTTCCCGGCCCATCCGTCGCGCTATTTCCTGAATGATCCACCAGTCAGCTTTCGCTTCGCCCGGCGGGTCCGCGGCTTTGTTAATCTTCAAGACTCGACCTTCGCCGTTTGCGGTCACTCCTTCATCTTCGCTCCAGGTGCTGCCGGGTAGAACCACATCCGCGTAGCGCGAGCCTTCAGACATGAAGAAGTCGATACAGACATAGAAGTCGAGGCCTTCGAGTGAGCGCCGGACTTCATTCGTGTCGGGCAAACTCACCATCACGTTATTGCAAATTGAGAGCTGACCGCGAATCTCACCCTCGCGCATCTTCTGAAACATCTCGACTACTGATACACCCGCTTGCGGCAACTCCTCTTCAGGCAAGCCCCAAACGCCGCAGACATACTTGCGATGTTCCGGATTCGAAATTGAACGCTGGCCGGGAAGTTGGTCGGCTTTCTGTCCATGCTCGCGCCCGCCCTGTCCGTTACCTTGTCCGGTGATCGTGCCATAGCCCCGGCCGGGCGCACCGATGCTCCCGGTAGCCAACACCAGATTGATGTAGGACAAAACGTTATTGACACCATGCGAGTGGTGTTCGATTCCGCGCGCATGAAGCAGCATTGAAGTCTTGGCGCGACCATAGAGCAGCGCCGCCTGGACGATTTTTTCTGCCGGAACACCAGTGATCTCCGCGGCAACGTGTGGCGGGTAACGCGCGGCCAGTGCCTTCGTTTCTTCCCAACCATTCGTGCGCGCGTCGATGAATTTCTGGTCGAACAAGTTCTCTTCAATGAGAAGGTGCAGTATGCCGTTCGCGAGAGCTACGTCGGTGCCGGGCTTGAGTTGAAGATGGAGATCCCCTTGGCGGGCGGTTGGCGTCTCGCGCGGATCCACGATGATCCAGCTACCGCCATTATCACGTTGCTGCCAAAGGAACTTGTTGAGCACTGGGAATGTCTCGGCGCAGTTCGAGCCGGCGATCAGCAAGACCTCCGCGAGCGGGATGTCATCCCATGGATTCGCCGCCCGGTCGATACCGAAGGCCTTGTTGTTACCCGCCGCAGCCGAGAC
>JANLYJ010000403.1:0-5048 GCA_031365555.1 Gemmatimonadaceae bacterium
CGCTGGCTATGCTCGTCTCGCGCAACAGCAATCGTGAGTTGTCGCTGCCCCCTGTTTATCGAGTGAATATCATTGCAGCGCCCGCGGGACCGCGCGCAATCGGGACAGTGGGAGCAGAACCATCAACCACAAACACGCCGCCAGTCACAACTGCTGCCCCGGAGCCCGTAGTTCGCAAAGCTCCGATCGATGGGGCAACGGCGAAAGCGCCAAAAACCGCGTCCACTCCAATCGAATCACCCGCGGCCGCTGTCAAAAAGAGTGAAGGTCCGCGCGCTGGTGGCGGGCCGATCGGTGACAAAGGGACCGATGTCGCGACGGTACGCACCGAAGGGATCGACTTTCCCTTTCCAGGGTACCTCAACAACATCGTCCGCCAAATCGCCCTCAACTTCAATCCACGCGACCGCAATGCGGCTCTACGTTCTGAAGTTTTATTCATCATTCGTCGCGACGGGACAGTCGCCAACGTGAGAATTTTGAAGAAGTCCGGATCCTACTCGTTCGACCTGGAAGCACAGGGGGCCATTGAAGCTGTATCCACTTCAAAAGGTTTCGGCCCGCTTCCTGAAGGTTTCAGGGACGACGCTCTCACTGTCTACTTCAGCTTTGACCCAAAGGTTATCCGTTGATTAAGCATCGCACACTTGCAGCACCATTGTTCCTTTTCGCGGCAGCCGCACTGGTTGCGAATCGTGCCTGCGCCCAGGAACCCGGCGTTCGCCTTGGACTGAGCTATCCGCGGGGCACCAATCCGACGGTCGTAGTCATGCCGATCGATTCGCCCGGCGATTCGACGAGGACAATTCTCGAGCGTGATTTTGACTTCAGCGACCGGGTTCGGCCGCTGTCTCTCGACCTCGTGACGCTTCAGGGGCTGCAGCCGCGAAAGGCTGGCGAGTACAACTACGCACTTTTTGCCAAATTCGGAGCAGCTGCGATCATTCAGCCGACTCGCACCGCGACTGGAATCCGGGTCAGTCTGTACGACGTGACCGCAAAGAAACTCCTCCAGACCGGGGAGTTCCTGATGCCGCACATTCCCAGACTGCATTCCACCGAACAGCGTGATTCGCTCCGACGCGTGCTGACTGTGGATGACGAAGTAGCCCGCGATTCTGCGCGGGCAGTGTATCAGGCGCAGGCTCGCGCGAAGCGTCCGGTGAATCCGAAAGACAAACGGAATCGGCGATTCATTGTTCGCGATTCAATTGCTCGAGACTCGGCGATCCGGGCAGAAGTCGCGACGAAGCTCGGTGTGTTCAATGATGCCCGCGCTGAAGAAGTGCGGAAAACGATGGAGCCGATTCTGCGGAATCTTGCCTTCGCGGATTCAATGGCCCGGGTTACGGGCGAAGGCAATTTGCGCATGGCGATTCACGGAATCGCGGACGAAGTAGAGCGCTGGATAACGGGAAAGCGGGGAATTGCGCAGAGCCGCATTGCCTATGTGCATGATGGAAAAATCCGTGTTGTTGACAGTGATGGTGCAAACGATGTCGAAGTAACCCACTCCGGCCTTTCGCTCTCACCGTCCTGGTCACCGGACGCTGTGTCGATTGTGTTCTCCACGCTGAGTGACCGCGGCAGCCAGATCGGAATGGCGAACGTGAACACCGGCCAGCACAGCGTTCTGGCTTCCGCTTCGTCTGGACTCAACATCACGCCGGTATTCACTCCTGACGGCCGGGCTGTCGTCTATGCGACCGGAAGCGATCAGGGCACCAACATCGTGCGTGCCGACATCAATTCCGGAACGGTGACCCCGCTCACTGTCGCCAACAATCGCGGCGACAATGCGTCACCGACTTTCAGCCCGGACGGCAGGCGCATCGCATTCCTTTCGTCTCGTGCTCGTTATCCACAGATCTATTCGATGGACCTCGACGGTTCGAATGTGGAGCTAATGACTCCATATAACCCTGCAGTCAGGAGTTATCGCACCGCGCCGGACTGGTCGCCTGATGGCCGCTCGATCGCATATGAGCAGCAGAATGGCGATTTTCAGGTCTGGGTCATCGACATCCGCACCAGGGACATGCGGAGACTCACGAGTGTCGGTGAGAACGAAGGACCGTCATGGGGACCTGACGCACGACACATCGCCATAAGCTCAACCCGCAGTGGATCGAAGCAGATATGGATACTCGACACCCTGTCCGGACGTTTTCGGCAGTTAACGAAGAATCCAGGCGCCAGACTCGCAGCGTGGTCCCCACTTATCCGCGTAGCACCTTAACTTTGCATATACACCAACCACGAAGACAAATGCGCAAAACCGGAACGCTCTTCCTCGTAGGACTCGCCGTCGTGTTTACGGCGTCCGCCTGCCGCAAGAAGCCGAAGACTGCACCGGTGCCAACGGAAACGGCCACTGCTGCGCAACGCGAACAGGCCCGACGGGATTCTGTTGCCGCTGCTGATGCAGCACGTGCCGCTGCTGAGCGCACGCGCGAAGAAAACTTGCGTGCCCAGAACCAGACCTCGCGCTCGACTCAGGCTACCATGGCAGCAGCGATCTACTTCGAGCTGGATGACGCAGATCTTACTCCCGAAACAATAGGCGTACTTGAAGCCAAGGTGCTTGTAATGCGTCGCGAGCTCGGAATGCGCATAAGAGTCACGGGTCATACGGACAGCCGCGGATCTGACGAATACAACGTTGCGCTCGGAATGCGCCGCGCCGCTGAGGCAAAGCGATTCATGGTCGAGCGCGGAATTGCCGGTAGCCGGATCGATATCGCAACTCGTGGAGAAGAAGAGCCGGCGGTAACCGGAGAAGATGAAACGGCCTGGTCCAGAAACCGCCGTGCCGAATTCGCAATCATCTCGCGGTAGTGCGATGAGAAAAAATATTCTTGGCCTGGCGCCCCTGATTCTGTTCACTGCATGCCTCGCATCCAAGTCGGATTTTCAGTCGCTGCAGACTGACGTACGCGTCATGCGTGTCGAGCAGGCGCAGTCGGATTCTCTGAACCGTGTCCTTATCGACCGCGTGTCGCAGCAGCTACGCGCAGCAACCGACTCCCTCGGCGCGCTTGGCGATCGCGTCGCACGTATGCGCGGCGAGAGTCAGGCTGCCCTGGCAGGCATGCAGCAGCAGCTGCTCGCAATTCAGGAGCTTACGGGACAGAGCGAGCAGCGCCTGCAGGAAGTCAGAGCTTCATTGGAAGAGCGCAGTCAGCAGATTGCAGTCGCGCGCGGCGACACGGCCGCTGCATCCGGCGCGGCCGGACCAAACCAGATTTTCCAGATTGGCCGGGATCAGTTGTTGAAGGGTAGCAATGCATCGGCACGCGCTGCTTTCCAGGATCTGCTGAGTAAGTATCCGACATCCAGCCTTGCCGCGGACGCTGAGTTTTACGTGGGGGAGTCTTATGCCGCAGAGGGGAACAGCGCTGCTGCCGATTCTGCGTATGCGCGTGTCACGACGAAGTATCCACGCGCGCCACGGGCAGCCACAGCGCTTTACAAGCGGGCTGTCGCAGCGCAGACGGAAGGCCGCGGCCGCGCTGCCGACCAGCTCTTTCAGGAACTGATTCGTAAATACCCTGCTTCCGATGAAGCGGCTTTGGCGCGCGAGAGGGCACGCGCGAGATAGGCTTGTGAAGCGCAGCGTTAATGAAACCACTGAGATGCCATTTCTCGACCACCTCGAGGAGTTAAGGCATCGCCTGTTCTGGATTGCCGGCGCTCTGCTGATTGGAGTCGTCGTCGGGTTCATGGTGCTGTCGCAGATAGACCTGATTCGATTTCTTGAGCAGCCCATCGCTCCCTACCTGCATGGACAGAAGCTGATCTACACCCACCCAGGCACTTCATTCAGCATAGTGATGAATGCCTCGATCGTAGTCGGCCTGCTGCTCGCTTCGCCTGTTGCCATTTACCAGCTCTGGGGCTTCCTCTCGCCGGCGCTGTATGCGCACGAGAAGAAGTTCGTGCTCCCGATATTTGTAGCTGTTCTGCTCCTTTTCGTGGCTGGCCTGGCCCTTTCTTTCTACGTTGTTCTTCCGTTCACGCTTCAGTTCCTGCTTGGCTTCGAGTCGGACGCACTCACACCGATGATCTCGGCGACTGAGTACTTCGATTTCGCCATCACAATGTGCCTGGTGTTCGGGGTAGTCTTCCAGCTGCCCATCGTGATCCTGCTTTTGACTGCGATTGGCCTGGTTACGCCATCGTTTCTGACAAAGTATCGCCGTCATGCCATTGTGCTCTGTATTGTGGCGGCTGCCTTCATTACGCCGGGCGCCGACCCGACTTCGCTCTTTGCCCTGAGTATCCCGCTGTATTTCCTTTTCGAGGCGAGCGTGGTCGCGTCGCGAATCGTATTCAGGCGGAAAATGAAGCGTGCTGCGCGAGCTGCAGTCGAAGATGATACAACGAACGACGACTCCACTCCGCAGGGACTGTTCGCATCGTGAATATGTTCTCGCGAGTGGCGATTGTCGTTGCTGGCGGACTTCTGTGCAGCTCGGAAGTTCATGCACAGATAAGCCGCAGGCCGACTGTCACCTCCCGGCGTGACAGTGTTTCCAAGGACAGCACCAAGACTGACTCTTCCAAAGTTCGCGATCTGATCAAGTGGGCCGATCCTGACACAACGCTTCAGCGACTTCTGCAAAAGGCGGGGTATCAGGCGACGCGGTATCAGGGCGATTCAGTCAGCTTCGTGTCCTCATCCAAGACCCTCTACCTGATTGGCCAGCCCGCGGCAGTGCAGCGGGGTACGTCTCTCCTCGTAGGCGATACCCTGGTTTACAACGACTCCACGCACATCATTGTCGCGCGCGGTGACACGGTCATATTGCGAGACCCGAGCCAGGGGAGTGCGGACGTAGTTGCTCGCGGACTCATGACGTACAACGTACTGGAGCAGCGCGGCGTTGTGACCAACATTAGCACCGCAATCGAGAGCGGCGAGACCTGGTATGTAAAGGGCCGAAAGGCTTCCTTCGTGCGCGACACGACGGTGAACAAGCAGACTGCGTTTTACGCAGAGAACGGAATCATCACCAGCTGTGACGATTCGATTCCCGATTACCACT
>JANLYJ010000423.1:0-3141 GCA_031365555.1 Gemmatimonadaceae bacterium
GCCGGGCGCAACGCCCGCAGACACGGAATCAACGCCGAGACCGAGCGCCGTCCCGATCCGGAGACCGAGCAACACTACTTCGCCGCCGAAGGCGGGACGTCCGTGAAGATCACGAGGGTGGCATTGGAGGCGCCCACGTCAGCAACCGTGAACATCGCGCTATTCACACACACCTTGGCACTAAACATGGAGGTCACCTTTGAGTTTTTGATTTCCTGGCGCGCATAAAGATAGTGCGCTTCGGTCCTGATCATTGCCATCGGCTTTTACTTGTGACGGCGGACTACGACCTATCGGTTTTTACGATGAATGAGCACCAATCATTGGATTTGTGCGCACAGTATACCGAACGTATCCTCAGGATGAAATCACACAGACACCAGCAATGACCAACATCCTCGCCGGCAATCTCCTCTCGCCGATACCGCTCGCGTTCGCGCTTGGTGTCATCGCACGCCTGTTGCGCAGCGAGCTGTCGCTCCCGAAGGACTTGTACATATCTCTGTCGATCTACCTCCTCTTCGCGCTCGGTTTGAAGGGAGGCGTTGAACTGGCCCACAGTGGCTTTGAGACCATAGCCCGCCCGGCCGCCGCGACGCTCCTTCTAGGAATCATCACTCCGATCAGCGCATACCTCATCCTGCGGCGCGCGGGCGGATTCTCGACCAGTGACAGCGCGGGCATCGCAGCGCACTACGGTTCCGTTTCGGCGGTTACCTTCATCGCCGCCACCGAATTTGTTGGTGCTCGCGGCGCACTCTCAGAAGGGTTCATGCCCACGCTGCTCACCCTGCTCGAGAGCCCTGGCATCCATATCGCACTCGCCATCGGTGTAGTCCAGAGGGTTCGCGCTGCCCAACAGACAACGATACGTACGAGCGGCGGTGCGCTGATCCTGGGCCCTCCCCAATCATCTGGCGGTGGCTTCGCATCTCTCCGCGCCCTCAGTGCGACACTTCACGAGGTCGTTACCGGCAGAACCATGATGCTGCTCGTCGGTGGCCTCGTGGTGGGTTATCTCATGGGCGAGAACGGATGGAAGCAGGTGTCGCCCTTCTTCGGCGCCGGCTTCAAGGGTGCGCTTATGCTGTTCATCCTCGAAATGGGAATTGTCGCAGCGGGCCGCGTCGAGGATCTCAAAAAGGTCGGACCGTTTCTGCTGGCTTTCGCCTGCATAGTCCCGTTGCTTCACGGCACGCTCGGCGTCGCGCTTGGCAACTGGGCGGGACTGTCCGTCGGCGGCAGCACTGTTCTGGGCGCGATGGCCGCCAGCGCTTCGTACATCGCCGCGCCACCCGCGGTTCGGGCGCAATTGCCCGACGCGAATCCCACTTACTATCTCACCGCATCTCTTGCCATGACATTTCCGTTCAACATTCTTGTCGGTATTCCGATCTACTATAAGATGGCCGAGGGTTTTGTCCGATGACTGACGGGACAAGCATCTCGCGCCGCGTATGGATTGGCCAGGTCGCCGGCATCACCGCCTCCTTGGCGCTGGCCTCCGACCTGGCGGCGATGGTCTCTTCTGAGGGATTTGAATCGCGTCTAATGAAGACGCTCCTTACGCCCGACCAGGCGCTGAAGGAGTTAATGGACGGAAACCGGCGGT
Source organism: Gemmatimonadaceae bacterium (assembly GCA_031365555.1). GTDB lineage: Bacteria > Gemmatimonadota > Gemmatimonadetes > Gemmatimonadales > Gemmatimonadaceae > UBA4720. The sequence continues at coordinate 1,613 of JANLYJ010000423.1, forward strand.
TGGTTGACGGCAAGCTTGCGAATCGCAATCGGGATACGGATCGCATTCGGCAGGTAGCGCGCAAGCAGGAACCATTCGCGGCAATCCTCGGATGTTCAGACTCACGCGTACCGCTCGAGTTGCTGTTCGACCAGGGGTTCGGCGACCTGTTCCCCGTACGTGTCGCTGGGAACATTGTCGCTCCCGAAATCGTTGCAAGCCTCGAATACGGCTGCGCGGTGCTCGGCGCTTCGGTGCTGATGGTCCTTGGCCACAGCAACTGCGGCGCGGTTTCCGCGACGATGAAGGGCGACGCCGTCCCGGGACAGATTAGCGCTTTGTTCCAGCGGATCGCTCCGGCAGTGGACGAGGCAAAAGGCGATATTCAGGTCGCGGTCGAGCGGAACGTTCGTAATCAGGCCCACCTTCTAACACATTCGCCCGTGCTTAATGATCTCGTGAAGATTGGAAAGCTAAAAATCGTCGGCGGAGTATATGACCTCGAGACCGGCCGTGTGCATCTGTTGAACGTCGAGTGAGTCCCACAGCGCCGCGAAGTCTCAATGCGCTGAACTTCCAGCACCTGCTGTATTTCTGGACCGTTGCGCGAGAAGGAAGCGTCGTGCGCGCGACGAAGGTTCTTCACCTGGCCCAGCCCACAATCAGCGGTCAGGTGCGCGCGCTCGAGCGTTCGCTCGGAGAAAAACTCTTCGAGCGACGCGGGCGTGGTCTCGTTCTTACCGACGTCGGACAAATTGTATTCCGGTACGCGGACGAGATGTTCGGTGTGGGACGGGAAATGCAGGAGGTGCTCGCAGGCAGAGCAACCGCAGATCGGCCCGCTCGTTTTGCCGTGGGCGTGGCTGACTCGCTCCCGAAGCTCAGCACCTACCGGCTGCTCGAGCCAGCTCTTTCGGTCGGTACATATAGGCTTCTAATTCGCGTCGGAAAGACCGACTCCCTTCTCGCCGAGCTCGAGGCGCACACCCTGGACCTCGTCCTGACAGATGCTCCAGCGACGACCGGGCATTTGCACACCTTCAGCCATTTGCTCGGAGAGAGCACTGTAAGCATTTTCGGAGCGCAGCAGTTGGCCGCGAGGTATCGCCGCGGCTTTCCCCAATCGCTGCAGGGCGCGCCGTTCCTGTTGCACGCACCTAATACCGCGATGCGACGTTCTCTCGACCAATGGTTTGCCGATGCGCGCGTCCAGCCGCGCATCGTGGCGGAAGTTGAAGACGTGGGGCTTCTTCAGGAATTCGGGCGCGAAGGGCTCGGTCTATTCGCAGCGCCGACTGTCGTCCAGTCTCGAATTCGCGCTGCGTACAACGTGCGGCTCGCGGGGCATCTTCCGCGGGTGCGCGAGCAGTTCTACGCCATTTCGATGGAACGCCGGCTCACACATCCCGCAGTGGTGTCAATTCGTGATTCGGCCAAGCGCGAGCTGTTCAGGTAAATGGTTGTGATCGGCCCCATCCTGAGTACTTGCGAGCTCACTGGTGCCACAGAATTTCGTGCGAACCTGACACCGGCATCTCAGTGTCAGGATT
>JANLYJ010000447.1:0-10976 GCA_031365555.1 Gemmatimonadaceae bacterium
ATTTAATCAGGAGGCTCTTGGTAGGTATGAGCCAGCACTAGAACAATATAAGCGGGCTCTGAATATATTTGAAGAATTGGCGGACTATTCGGGTCTTGCACATTCGCTGAACAATATCGGCTCAATTTATAAGCAGCAAGGAGAATATGAAGCAGCACTAGAACAATACGAACTGACAGCCCGGAAGAATTCTAAAATGATCACCAAAGAACAGCTTTGCGGGGCCATGACAAAGGAGTGTGACATCGCACTCCACTTATTCGAAAAGCTTTCGCCCGATTCTTATGAGTACCGGCCCGTTGGGAACCAGCGCAACACGACCGAGCTGCTTCGCTATCTCTCGATGTGCGGCATTGGCGGCATTCGATGGATGGACGCAGGCGATTACAAGATTTTCGTCTCGATGCTGGAGGAAACGCGGCACATGAAGCCGGAAGATTTTCCGGCTGCCATGCGAAAGCAGAAGGCCGAGATCGAGAAATACTTCGCCGAGGTGAGCGACGAAAAGCTGTCCACATACCAGGCGCCCGTACCTGGAGGGGGAACGGTTCCGCTCGAGGTCGCGCTGCTCAATGGCCCATTGAAATGGCTCACTGGGTACAAGCTCCAGCTCTTCACGCACGCAAAATCTGCGGGAAATGAGTCGATCGGAACTGCGAACGCCTGGGCGGGGATCGACAGGCCATCACCGAAGAAGGCGTAATCGGCCATTCGACCTTACATTGGTGTGCGCTCGACAGGAGCGAAAACCTCAGCCCCGTAAGAATTGGCGCACACTGATGCTGTTGTAGTTCTGACAACCCTCGCAACAAATGAAGAAGCAGTTTCTCTGGTGAGGGCTTTACTCGAGAAGCGACTCATCGCATGCGGCACAATTTTGCCGGGCGCAAGATCGCTGTACCGGTGGGAAAACCAGATGGCCGACGAGCAGGAAGTTGTTGTCATGCTCAAGACACGGTCCGCCTGCATCGACGCACTGCAGAAGGCTTTTTCGACGCTGCATCCGTATAAGGTGCCGGAGCTGCTGGCCATGCCCGTAACAGGCGGGCTCGACAGATATCTGGGCTGGATCAACTCAGAGACGAGTCTGACAATCATTTAAGGAACTCTTGCGGACAAGGCTGGATTCGTGAGCAGGCGTACTGTTGCGTTAGTCGTCATCGCCGCCTGGATTGGCGGCCTGCTCCTGTTCGCAAAACGTCAGATAGTACAGTCGCCGCTGGATCGCCTGCTGCAGGCGTCACTCAAGATTGCACCGGCGACCTACTACTACACGGTCGACTTGAACGGTACCCAAATCGGCGCTGCGATGTCCGCAGTCGATACAACCGCCAGACGCATCATTACCGTGGACATGTTCACTGGCCGATATCCCGTTGGAAAGGATACGCTGAGCATGACGGCCAGGGCGCGGGCCTCGTATTCTCGTGCGCTGCTGTTGAAAGATTTCTGGCTTGAGCTGGACGGGGATCAGATTCCTGTGCGTATCGGCGGGCATACCGTAGGTGATTCCATACTACAGGTGACGACGCGCTCGACGACCAACTCATTTGCGATACACCGTCTGCAGTCCCCTGCGTTCATGCCAACGTTCGCACCAATTGTCGGGCTCCTGAGCAAGGAGCGTAACGCGGGAGACACCATACACGTCTCTATGTTTGATCCCCTTACCCGCGAGCTCAAGCTGACGACCATTCAGGTCCACGAGGATTCACTTTTTTATGTTTCTGACTCGGCCGCACTGGACACAACGACCAAAGTGTGGAGCGTCGCGCGAATCGACACAGTTCGGGCGCGCCGGCTGGGTGGTGGTGCCAGCCCCATCACCGTGTGGGTTGACAAGGACGGGCGCATCGTGGCTGCGAGTGAATCGGGGGGACTAACAATGGTACGGACCGCGTACGAGCTCGCCTTCCGGAAGAAGAAACAGTGATCACCGTCAAGGGACTGACCAAGAAGTACGGGAAGTTCACTGCGGTCGACAACCTCGACCTCGAGGTTCCGCGCGGAGAACTGTTCGGTTTTCTTGGCCCAAATGGCGCCGGGAAAACGACAACCCTGCGGATGATAGCGGGAATTCTGCAGCCGACCTCCGGCACCATCGAGCTTGCCGGCTTCGACGTGACAAAGGACCCGATGCAGGCCAAGGCCCGGTTGGGATTCATTCCCGACCGGCCATACATCTACGAAAAACTTACGGGCGCAGAGTTTCTGCGGTTCGTCGCCGGATTATATGGTCTGACTGGTCACGAGCTCGAGCACAGGATCGAGGAGCTTCTGTACCTGTTCGATCTTGGTGAGTGGGCGAACTCGGTCGTAGAGAGCTACAGCCACGGAATGCGCCAGAAGCTGATCATTTCGAGTGCGTTCGTGCACAAGCCGGAAGTAATCATCGTGGATGAACCGATGGTCGGTCTCGATCCAAAAGCCGCCCGCGCCCTCAAGGATTTGTTTCGCGAATTCGTGCAGCGTGGAAATACGATCATGATGTCCACTCACACCCTCGAAGTTGCAGAGTCTCTCTGCGATCGAATTGCGATCATTCAGGCGGGCAAGATCAGGGCACTTGGGACAATGGACGACCTGCGGCGTGAAGCAACTACCGGTGCAGTGGGCCTCGAGGAAATTTTCCTGCGGCTGACCGGGGAAGACTCGGCCCGTCTCGCTTCCGACGTGCTCGACGCGTGATACTCGCGGGAACGCGTGAGCTGCTCCGCCCGAAGTTTATTGCGATGCGCAACCGGGCAAATGGAAACATGTCCGGTAAAGGCGGACGCGCTGCAATACTGGGAGTGCTGGGAGTCGGTTTCTGGCTGGCTGTATTTGGAATTCTTTTCCGGATACTGAGATACTTCCGTGGTATTCCTGAAATCGGTGCACTGATTGCCGGCAAGCTGCTTGGAATGGTTTTTTTGAGCTTCTTCGGGCTGCTCGTCCTTTCCAATCTCATATCTGCGCTCTCGACTTTCTTCCTCGCGCGTGATCTGGACATGGTGAACTCTGCACCCGCGGACTGGCTGGATGTTTATATAGCGCGCCTGCTCGAAACAATGACCTCCTCCAGCTGGATGGTTGTGCTGATGGCAGTGCCAATTTTTTCTGCCTATCAGGTCGTATACGGCGGCGGAATTGTCTTTCCCCTGCTCGTCGTTCTCGCTTTCATTCCGTTCCTGATCATTCCGGCCGTTTTTGGCTCCACGCTAACCCTTATTCTCGTCAATGTTTTTCCTGCGAGACGAACGAAAGAAATTCTCACGTTCATAACAGTTCTCGCGGCAGCTGGACTGGCTCTGCTTTTCCGCCTGATGCGACCAGAGCAGCTCGCGCGTCCCGAGGGTTTCCGATCCCTTGTCGAGTTTATCACTGTCCTTCGGGGACCGACCTCACCGTGGCTGCCGAGCGAATGGCTCGAGACTGCACTTATGGGATGGCTCCGGGAGGAACCACAGGTGCTCCCCTTCTATTTGCTCTGGTCTACGGCGGCGGCGCTGGTGACGATTGGCGCTGCACTGCATTGGCGTTTTTATACGCAGGGTTTCAGCCGTGCGCAGGAGAGCAGCGGCGCCCGGCGAAGTGGAAAAGGCAAATCGTTTTTCGCCGCGGTGTTCTCTCCCTTTGGCGTGAGCCGCCGGGAGATGATCCTGAAAGAGCTGAGACTTTTCTTTCGCGACACAACGCAATGGTCTCAGCTCATTCTCCTGGCCGTTCTCGTCGTGGTCTACATCTTCAACGTGCGGTATCTGCCGCTCGGCCAAGGTGGTCTCAACTTCTTTTTGCGCAACATCATTCCCTTCCTGAACATTGCGATCGCCGGATTTGTGCTGGCATCCATTGCGGCGCGTTTCATTTTTCCGTCGGTTAGCCTTGAAGGACGCACGCTCTGGCTGCTGCGCTCCGCACCAGTCTCGATGCGCGATGTGCTTTGGTCCAAGTACTGGGTTGGAACGGCACCATTGCTGACACTTGCAATGATCATCGTATTTGTCACCAACGCTCTGTTGAATGTGAGCGCATTCATGATGGCTGTATCCATTTTCACTGTCGCACTTCTAACCTGCGCCGTTGCTGCGATGGCACTGGCACTCGGCACCGTCTTTCCCCAGTACGAGTCCGAAAATGCGGCTCAGATTCCGACTTCTTTCGGCGGGTTGGTTTTCATGATGGCGTCGGTGACGCTCATCGGCATCGTAGTAATGCTGGAAGGTCGGCCAGTGTACGAATTCCTAATTGCGCGCAGTTTCAACACTGAGGCCGACATTCAGGAAATGGTGTTTGGATTTGCGGCTGCAGGCGCCGTGTGTGTTGCCGCTACACTGATTCCGCTGAGAATCGCCGAGCGCAGGCTCGCGGCGGGAGAGACCTAGCTAGACGTTGAACTGGCGGAGATGGTGGTCGATGTGACGATATCCCAGACGACCCCATGCATTTCGCGACAGCTTCCCAAAGGCAGGATGTTCAGGCATGCGCGCATGACTGCCCGTCGCGAATCTGTTGAGCAGCTCCTTGAAGCGTGACACTTCCCCGTTCCACTCCTGCGGCTGACCGGCGAGCAGCTCAGGCGCCGTTGGCGCGCCCTTGGGAAATGGTGCGACGTAGATGATGAGCTGCTTGAGCGGAAATTTGCTGAGCGGAGAATTCCGCGGCTTGCACTTGACCTCACCCAGCGCCATGCGCAGCGACTCGTTCAGATGTGTGACCATCTGTGGAGCCGTGAACTTGCCCCATTTGGCCGGAGCCCCGGGGTTTAGCTGGTCGAGCCGACGCTCGAGATTATCGCGTGATGCCTTATCCCAAATGCTATTCATTACCGTTCCGTTCTGATTTTTGACAGATCATCAATGTATCCCAGGACGACCCAGAACGGTGAGCGGCTGCCCGCAGTTCGAACAAAAGACGGCATCGGACTCAGGCCGCGGGCCACAGCTCGGGCATTCCGGCATCTGTTTCTGGCGCAGCTCGGTGAGTGCCCGCTCGGTATAGCTCACTCGCAGGGCGTCGTAGTCACCTTCCGACAGCTTGCCAGTCTCCTTGTCGAACTCGATCTCGCGAAGAGCGTCAACCGCGGGGGTGCTAAAGCGCGCAGCAGTCTTCCGAACAATCGACTGTGCGTAAGTCCGCGATGGCGGGAAGAACAGTGGATGGAGCACGAAGGCGAGAGCAAAAAGCGCGAGCGCTGTCCCAACGATGAGTGGTATCACGAATCGTCGCGAATTGCTGCGCGGAGTTTTTCCATTTCGTCTGGTGTCGCAGCAGGAAGAGCCCGCGGTGCTTCGGCGAGCGCCACCGAGTTCGCACGATTGCGGATGTAACGAACAAGTACAACCGCACCAGCGGCCATTGCAACCGACGGAAGAAAATAGCCAACCCAGTTGAAACCTTCACGCGCGGGCGCCATCAGGACCTTTTCGCCATATACCCGGCGAAACGCTGCAACGATCTCATTTGTTGCGTAGCCGCCGGCGACAAGAGCGATCATGTCGCGATGCATGGCCGGCGAAACAGGGCACGAGAAGTCAGTTGTACGACATGTGTACACGTCGAGATTGCATCCACACTGACAGCGAAGCTGATGCTCGAGATCGTTTCGCTGATCCTCGTTGAGTACAGGCGCCGTTCCTTTCGGCGACAGTGTCACCGGCTTGTACGAATTCTCATCCATTGGTCCCATGTTGCTCGGGACATTGGATTCCTGTTGAATGAGAAAGCTGCGGCGCGAAATGCTCACGCGCCGACCGGCTCCGGGGTACTGACGGTTTCCGACTTAAGCACAGTCGCGTAGCCCGCTTCTCTTGCCTTGCGCGCTGCCTGCGGCCACATCACGATGAGACCGCCGACGAGCATCAATCCCCCGCCGAGCCAGACCCAGACTACCAGCGGGTTGAAGGTGATCCGAATTTCTGCCGCTTCATCCGGGCCTATGCCGGCGAGGACTACATACACGTCCTGCTTTGCTGATCCCTTGATTGCGACTTCTGTAGAGGGCTCGAATGTGGGCTGCCCGCGTGAGTCAACGTGCTGGCGTTTTTCGCTGGCAAGAACGCCGACCAGCTTTCCGTTGCGATATGTGTCGAGCGCGACTGAAACAACCTGGCGGTTGAGCGCTTCGTACCGTGAAACACCCTGACTTACGAATTTCCACTTTGCCCCGTACGGGTCCACCAGCTCCTTCGAATCTCCGTCCTTGAGCGTTACGTCGAATTCTTTCTTGAATGCGAGGCCAGCGAACGCCGCGAATATTACGACGATTCCGAGATGGACGATGTATCCGCCATATCGTCTCCGGTTGCGTGCGACCAGCCTGACGAACGCCTGCCCGCCCGCTTCACCGTACATCCGCTTCCGAGCGCCAATCCCTTTGTAGAACTCCTGGACAATCGTTGCAAGCACCAGCGCTGCGAATGCGTAGGAGATGATAGCGGCGAAATCGCGCATTCCGAAAATGACAAGTACGATTGCAGCTGTAACTCCGGCGCTAACCGGAGTGGTGAACTGGCGGCGAAGATTCGCAACAGATGCCCTCCGCCAGGCGATGAGTGGCCCGATTCCGGTGAGCAGCAGGAGCAGCAGGCCAAGCGGAATATTAACCGAGTTAAAAAAGGGCGGACCGACAGTGATCTTGGTCCCGCGCACTGCTTCGGTGATGATCGGGAAGAGCGTTCCCCACAGAACTGAGAACGCGATGCCGACAAGAATGAGATTGTTGTACAGGAATGCTGCTTCCCTGCTGACCATGCTCTCGAGCTCTGCCTGCGTCTCCAGATCCTTGAGTCTCGTCGTCACGAGATAGGCTGTTACGATGATGCAGATGATCAGGAACCCGGCGAACCAGTTACCGACTGGCGACTGGGCAAATGAATGCACGCTCGAAATAATTCCACTGCGCGTAATGAAAGTGCCGAAGATCGAGAGCAGGAATGTGGAAACGACAAGCGTCACGTTCCATTTTCTGAGCATGCCGCGCTTTTCCTGCACCATGATTGAGTGCAGAAAGGCAGTGTTAGTCAGCCATGGAAGCAGCGATGCATTCTCAACCGGATCCCATGCCCAGTATCCGCCCCAACCCAGCTCGACGTAAGCCCACCACATTCCCAGCAGAATTCCAATTGTATTGAAGAACCATGCGAGCAGTGACCACCGTCGCACAGCAGCAAGCCACTCGGCGTCGAGTCTGCGCGTGAGCAGCGCGGCAACTGCAAAAGCAAATGGAATGCTGGTACCGACATAGCCGAGATACAGGTTTGGCGGATGAATCGCCATTCCCGGATTCTGCAGCTGCGGATTCATTCCGCGTCCATCCAGCGGAATCCAGTCCAGGCGCTCGAAAGGATTGGCGCCGAGACAGAGAGTGGCTAGGAAGAACACGATGATGAGTGCGAGCGTTCCCGTTACATATGGAATGAGCTCGGGCGTGCGCGACTTGCCTGTGTAGACTGCGATTACAGAATACAGGCCGAGAATCAGAGCCCAGAACAGGAGCGATCCAGCCTGTCCGGCCCAGAATGCTGTGAACTTGTAGATGCCCGGGAGATTCGCGCTTGTAAAGGAAGCGACGTACTTGATCGAGAAATCGCTGGTGAAGATCGCCGTCCACAATCCGACGGATGCGAGAACGATCATGCCGAACGTCGCATACATCGCGCGTTCGCCGCTCAGGACAAGGTCAGCTCTGCGGAGTGAACCGCCGGCGAAAGAAACAGTTGCCGACCAGACCGCCATGAGGAGAGCAACCCACAGCGACAGCTCCCCAATGAGGATCACGCGCCTGCGGCCGCCTTGTAGCCAGGTGTGTTCTTGTACTTATCCGGAGCGTTCTCATATCGCGACGCACACTTGGCGAGCAATGTTGTGGCGCGGAATGTTCCGTCGCGCCCGAGACGTCCTTCAACCACGACATCGACACCGTCGGTGAATGTGTCGGGCGCGATGCCTCTATAAACGACGTTGTATGTCTGCGAGCCGTCGCTCATCCTGAACGCGAGCTCGCGTCCGCCTGCCTGGCGCACAATCGATCCCGGCACAACCCGCGCGCCTACCTTGACTCCGGTCTCATAAAAAGTTGGATCCGAAGTCGTCTTTGCGTACAGCTCACCAGGCGTGAGATAGTACACCGCCGTGTCCTTGATCGAGCTGCCCATCAGATAGCCAGCAACGCCCAAGACGATCAATCCACCAGCCATGAATTTTGTTCTTGGTTTCACGATGGGAAATATATCCCCGGGACGTGCGGGAAGATTCAATGCTACTACCCGATTGAGGGCTTCCTAACGACGCGAAAGGCGTTATTGCCTACGGCTTCTCCGTATGCCGCAATATGAAAAACGCCGCTACCCCGCCGGCAAGATCCCAGGTCAAGTCGCGATAACTGAACTGGTTCTTCACCCGTTTGTCGTGCACCTCGCGAAGAACCGAGATAGCCGCCGTTAATGCGAATGCCCCGCCGAATGAGCCGCTGCGACTGATACCAGCTGACTCGAAGCCGGCAAAGGCCGCGCTCTCGACGAAACCGGAGATCAGGAAATGTTTCGCTTTATCCGGCGAAAACCATGGATCCTGGCTTACCACCACCGACTTTGTCTGCGGCAGAACCAGCGTTGCGATGAACGCCAAGTGCGCGATCATTCGGTGTCACGCGCGTGCGCCAGCGTCGCACGAACCGCTCGGCGCCATCCCGCCATTGAAGCGACGCGCTCCGGCGCCTCGCCGGATGGAGAGTAGGTCGTAAATTTTCTGGTTCCGAGAAATTCTTCGGCACTCGACCACACACCGCGCGAAATTCCGGCAAGACCACCAGCTCCAAGTGCTGTTGTCTCGATGATGTCGGGACGCTCCACCGGAACGCCGAGAATGTCGGACTGGAACTGGAGCAGCCAGTCATTGGCGCTCGCGCCACCATCCACTCGCAACCTCTGGAACGCGACGCCACTCAGGTCCTGCATCGTCGTTAGAACATCGGCAGTCCCGTACGCCATTGCTTCAAGCGCGGCCCGCGCGAAGTGGGCGCGAGTCGTTCCACGTGTAAGTCCGACAATAGTGCCTCGTGCATCCGGCTCCCAGTGAGGAGCGCCAAGACCCACCAGAGCTGGAACGAAATACACACCGTCGTTGGACCTGAGTGACTTTGCGAGTGCTTCGGTCTCGGACGCATTCGAAATAATTCCAAGTCCGTCGCGCAACCATTGCACCGCTGCGCCTGCAATAAAAATCGACGACTCGAGCGCGAAGACGTGCGAGCCACGTTCATCGCAGGCGATTGTCGTCAGAAGTCCGCCTCCATCCTTCGGCCGGATATTCCCCGTGTTCACGAGAAGGAAGGCGCCTGTGCCATACGTATTCTTGCCTTCGCCTGCCTTCCAGCATCCCTGGCCAAAAAGTGCGGCTTGCTGATCCCCAGCTACTCCATTGATAGGGATGGGAGTACCGAACATATCCGCCCGCGCAATTCCGAAATCCCCGCTCGACGCCCGGATTTCCGGAAGAATGTCCATTGGAACTGCGAAGAGATCACACATTTCCGCGCTCCACTTTCCGGACTCGATGTCGTACAACATCGTGCGCGAAGCATTGGTGGGGTCGGTCACATGCTCGGTTCCGCCGGTGAGCTTCCAGATTAGCCAGGTGTCAATGGTTCCCGCGGCCAGCGATCCATCACGCGCCCGCTTCACAAGTTCATGCTCGCGCAGCAGATACTCGATCTTGGTCGCGGAAAAATATGGATCCAGCTTGAGACCAGTCACGCGACTGATACGCTCTTCCTGTGACCGTAGCTCGTTGCATCGTGGCGTAGTGCGACGATCCTGCCAGACTATCGCGCGGGAAACAGGCGTGCCCGTGGGGCGATCCCAAATGAGAACTGTCTCGCGCTGATTCGTGATCCCGATCGTATCCGGCGTCGCGCCACTTGACGCGATTGCCTCACGAGCCGACTCAAGTGTCCGGTCGAAGATTTCGGCGCCATCATGCTCAACCCATCCAGGCTGCGGAAAGTATTGGGTGATTTCCCTGTAGCCCCGCCCGACAACTGATCCATCTTCCCGGATCATCAGGCAGGTGACTCCGGTGGTCCCTTCATCGATTGCAAGAACGTGTTTCACTCTTCGACTCTCCGTTCCTTTCTGCGCTCGGGAAAGTGCGCGTCCAGAAAGTTGATGAGAGCGCCTTCCTCTGCCGAATGCGCCGTGTCAGCTCCTTTTTTTCTCGCGCGCTGTGCGCCAAGATCGATAACCGCCGCGCTGCGCAGGTATTTCTCCAGCACTACCGGATGCACGTAAGACTTGCGGCAGATCGTCGGCGTGTTGCCAAGCTCTGCGGCGACAAGTCGCACCGCCGTTAGCACGTTTTTCTTGCGCATACTCTGTGACTTGGCCGGGCCAAGCTCAGCGAGCACCGTCGCAGCGCGCAGGGTTCCGCCCCAGGTCCGGAAATCCTTCACAGTGTAGGGAAAGTCGGTGATGCTCCGCAGATAGTCGTTCACATCATCTGACTCGACATTGTTCCACTTTCCGTCCTTTTGGTAGCGGAAGAGTCGTGTGCCTGGCGTTTTGAGCATAGCGCGCACAAAACGAACAACATCCTCTCCGGTTACCACCTGCCATTGCTCGACACCGCGCTTCCCCCGGTACCTGAAATGGACCGAGTCGCCGTCGATCTCGATGTGGGATTTGCGAAGCGTCGTGATTCCGAAGCTGTTGTTCTCCTTCACATATCGGTCACTTCCCACACGGAAGAAGGCGTCACCTATCAGCCGCAGGATGCCGGCCGACACTTTCTCTTTCGAGTAAGTGCGCGCGCGGAAATCACGGAGGACGCGCGCACGGATGGCGGGAAGGTCACGCGCCATCTGCCGCACTCTATAGTGTTTCCTGAGCTGGCCCTTCTCAACGGCGCGCGCATGGTACCTGTACTGCTTTCTTCCGCGCGCATCCAGCCCCCACACCTGAATCGCAGACCGCGGGGTCGCTGCTACGTGCACCTCGCGC
>JANLYJ010000468.1:0-1977 GCA_031365555.1 Gemmatimonadaceae bacterium
GACTGGCACCGCGCCGTGCGAGCGAAAACGCAATCCAGAGCGGGATGCTCGTGCCCGCATCTGCGAAATTGTGAATCGTGTCGGCGAGCAGCGCGACGGATCCTGAGACGAGCACGATCGCCAGTTGGAGCGCCGCCGTAATGCCCAGACCGACGAGTGAAATCTTTAGGGCGCGGATCCCGCGCTCATTGGATTCCATTGTGTCGTCCACTTTGTCGGCGGCACTGTGCGAGTGCGCGAAGGTATTGCGGAACCAGCCGAACAGGCCTGATCCGTGACCGAGGTCGTGTCCATCGTGGCCGTGCGAATGAGCACCATGCTCATGCCCGTGCGCCCCGTTCGATAAATCACCGTATGCGTGATCAGCTTCGGTGAATTGGGCTTCGTAATGGTGTTCGTGGTCGTCGTGCGTCACAACGACCGAGGCGATGAATTCATGAGGCTCTGGGACATTGCTGGTCGACTCGAGAAATTCTCCCGACGCACGCAAAGCGAAGGTCTGATTGCGGCCGTCTGGTCGCCTGGTCACGACCCGCACCGATTCGGCGGCCGGTGGATTTTCTGGCTTCCTCTGGGGGGAAACGAAATAAAGCCGGAACACGGGCGGCACTCCCGTCTCAAACACACTGAGTTCGACGAACCCAGAGTCCCTGGCCAAAAGGGGTCCGCCGTGCGATCCGTATACTGTGCTCATGAAGCGATTAGGCTATACCCCCACGCCCCATACGTCTAGAAATGATCTGAACGATGTCATCCAATGAAAAACGCAGCCCATAAACATCCGGAAGCAGAACGGGATGCCTTGCGTCTGCGGTTAAGGAAAATTAGCGGGCAACTCAATGCGATTGATCGCATGCTGGCCGAAGACCGCGACTGCGCTGAAACGTTGACGCAACTCGTCTCGGCGCGGCGCGGGATTAAATCCCTGGCTGAAAAGCTGATTCATTCGCACCTGCACCACTGCATTGAAGGAGCGCGCAACCAGGCTGATGCGAAGAAGAAGATGCGCGATCTGCTCACGGTCTTGGAACGCTACGTCGAATAGGCTTGCGTTAGGTGCCTCACGCCCAGGGCTGAGTCATAACCTTGTCACCTTCGACCGCGGTGCCGGCGACTTGCCGGCAAGCGCGGAGTTGACCACCTTGTTCACCCAAGCGGCTTGCAGATTGTAACGTTATCGCGGGGAAGGCGGCGTGCGCCTCACTGGCTGACCTTCGCGTGCCCAAGGCAGTTTCCCTTCGATTTCCAGTTGTAACGACAAACTGAGGAACGTTCGGATGAGGACGATCAATCCCAGGACGAGCACGTTTTGCAGGGTGGGCGCGACCGCGACGGTACGGACGATGTCGCCAGCGATAAGGAACTCGAGCCCAAGCAGGATCGCGCGTCCGAGGTCTTGCCGGTAACCGCTGTAATATTCGCCCGCGCGCCTCTGGCGTTGAAGTAAAAGTCTAGCCGTTGCAACGACTGCGCCTCCCACAACGACGAGGACGCCGGCGGCGTCGAGAGCCATCCCTGCAATTTCTACAAGTGAGCGAAGACGTTCCATAGTCCTTCAATCATGAGTTTTGAAAGCATATGCAATCCCGGGGTGCGATTCAATCCCCCGCGTTGGGTTCACACACGATTCATCAATGATGCTTGTACCAGCCAACACCTTTGATGTCGTTCCAAGACGTAGTTTGATGACAGCGATAACATTGGTTGACCTGCGTCGGCCCGCAGCATTCCGCCACCTGGGAGTCTTCTTGTTTCGCGACCTTCTTTGAAACCATTTCAAAGTGCATCATGTAGTGGCTCGGCGGTGCTTGATGGCACTGCGCGCAGGACTGCGAGGAAGGTGAAGGATGGCGGAATTCGGCGATCGTCCACTTCGACGTCGTGTGACATTGGGCGCAGTTGGTGCCAAAGAAACCTTGATGCCGGTCTTTTGTTTTGTGGCAGGTCGCGCAATTCAAGAGCGCTTCTTCGGAATAC
>JANLYJ010000487.1:0-3321 GCA_031365555.1 Gemmatimonadaceae bacterium
GACGATGGTCAAGCGTCATGTTCCTTGTGTGGGCTAACGAACAGACAGAGCGATTGGACGGTCGTAGCGTCCAACGGCATCAGGAGAAGCGCACATGCAGTTCGAGGACAGAGAAGTCGGGAAGTACCGGATTCATGCAGGCTCCTTGGAGCCTCGGGCCGGCCAGGGTCACTTGGCGTCGGTGATAGTCAACCAGTCGCGCCACGGCAAGCTCGGCGTGCGCGAGATCTACCGAAATCTGGAGGTCTCGGGAGGTCATCGATGGCTGACTTCCTATGAGGCCTTGCAGCACGCGCTCGTGCTGGGAGCCAGTGCGGTTAAGGCGGAGCAACGTCGAACCATGGAGCCAGGCGGGTCGACCGGCATGGCTGATCCCGGATCCGTCTATGAATGCTCAGCTGCATCAATGCATCCCAAGCGGGAACAGCCGGTGCGAAATCATCCCGTGAACGCCACTACGCCGACCTGGGCAGAACGCTGACGATGCGAGGACCAGCGCATGTTTGAACGCAAGGTTGTCAAGAAAGTGCAGCGGTTGGTGTGGCGGATGAGCGCGACGAACCCGGCAGGGGAGATTGTCTTGCCGTCCGGACGGCACGCGAACAGCGCAGGCGATGTCGACGCTGATGAACGCGGGTTTCGCGCATCGTCGCTGGATTTGTCCAATGGGTCGGCCGTCATCGAGACCGACCTGGACACGCTGCCGGGTGAGCTTGTTGAAACGTTCTTCGAGGTCGATCGATGAGACGCGAATGGCTGCCCTTGGCATGATGAAGTCATGGTCGGCAAAGCTTTATCGCGGTGAGTTCACAGCCGACGTCGCGCCACAAGCGCGATGAGCGGTGGGTGCCGCTCGGCCCGCCTACATGTTTGCGTTTCGTTCCCCGGGCCGATAAGAGAGTTTGAAATGAACATGTGCTTCATGGGTCCCGGGATCGGCACCGACGTTGGCGGCTGGTACATCGGGCAAGACGGCAAGATCCACCGCGTACCGGGATGGAACCCGGAAAGCATGACCGATCTGTCGCGCGCGGTCAGCGTCATTCGCGGTGCCGCGCAACTCAAGGCGCCCGGCCTGGCAGACGGCATGCTGAAGACAGGACTGCTCGAGTTCGCCTTCAGGGAGGTGACAGCTCATGCCAAGGACGGCGGTGTTCTGGTCATGCATTGACCCAAGCAGCCGTTGGAAGCGGAGGGGCACACAGCCCCTCCGCTCTCACTGCCTTCAGCAGCGCACAGCTACGGCACATCGCATGGTTCCACGAGCTCGACGCGTGGACCGAGTACTGGGACGTCTACCAGTTTGCCAAGCACTTCGGCAATGCAGAGGACGTGCAGGTTCGGGCCGACCACCTTGCCGCGACCTGCCACCGAGCGAGCTTCACGCATCGCAGACGATGACCCGCGCAAGGCCACTGCGGGGCGCCATACGCTCGACGGCGACATGATGCGGTTCGCCTGGGCAATGTGCAAACGGAAGCTGCTTTCGGGGTAGTCGGAGCCGATGTCGGTCACCCGCGGCAGGCACTGATGCTGGCGGGCATCGCCAACGGCTGCCCGGCCAACTTCGCATGGCGGGGTCATCGCCGAACGCGCACCGAATACCAGGCCAACGAGAAAACCCACAGGATTCTTCATGCGTTGGGTCTGCGCTGGGCGTCGGATTTCACTACAGCCTGTGACGAGAGCCATGCGCTGTTTCGCATTCGAGAGTGAGGCCATGAGGACTGAGCCCGCAGCGCGGCGATTCGCACTCTCGCAAATCGCAGCCGAGGCTTCGCCGTGAACAGCTACCGGGGCTTCGATCAAAGCCTCTCGGGCCAAGAGTTCGCACTGCGCGATATGACTGGACGGTTTCACGTCGCCCGCATGTCATCTGACTTTCCGAGCGTCGACACCGAACTGGCAGGCGTGCAGCCGCAGCCTGGCGTGAGCACCCTTTTGGCGGCAACCGGCGCTTCGGCGGCTTGCCGCGCTTTCCAGTAGCGCCTCAGCCGCGCAAAACCTGATCTGCTGAAGGTGTGCCCCGGAGGGTGTCAAAGCCTATAAGTGCGCTACCGCACAGACACGCGACTCAAAGCACATGTAGCCTTTTTATCCAAGCAACACGACGCAAGCTGGCGTAGAGGATGCGTTGGAGCAGGGGACGTCATGCTGCGAAATTCAATCCGTCTAGGACGTTGCTGCATTGCTCTTCTAGGGGCGCGACACGTTTTCTCCCACGTGCGACAGAAGCGGCAAAACCGACAAACTGACAGGAACACTTGGACGGAACTCAACTTCGGATGGCTTTTCGTCCAACTCGATGTCAGGTAGCGGCAGACACGCCGAGGCGACGTCTTCCACTTTATTCCACGGCCCTATTTTCGAAAAAGGAACAAGACAATGGCTACTATCGATAATGTATTCAATTTCTGGAAAGCTGTTAATCAGGTCACTCTCATACGCATGGAGGAGCAAGCCATGTGCTGGAACTGGCTTAACCCGGTGAGAACGCAATGGAATTGGTTCCTTTCCTTTGTGCCTGATTCTGCATCATTGACAAACGACGTCGAATAACTGATTTTTGGCTTTTGGTGATTGCGTAAAAGGTAGAAGATGAAAATCTGGAAAGACTGCGTTTTGCGTGGTAGAAAGACGCTATGCCTTCGGAATCTGAACGCCTTTGCAAAAGGCCTAGAAGCAGCTTGAGCGTGGTCACACTGTATTGGGAGAAACATGAATACGAACAAAGCATTATGGGAAAAGGGTGACTTCACGCGCCTCGCAAATCACATGCGCGGCAGTGGCGAGGCACTGGTCAAGTCGATCGGCGTCACGCAAGGTCTCAGAGTCCTTGATCTTGGCTGCGGTGATGGCACCACCGCGGTGCCGGCGGCACAGCTCGGCGCCGACGTGCTGGGTGTCGACATCGCGAGCAACCTCGTCGCGGCCGGCAACCGGCGTGCGCAGGAACTTGGGCTGTCCAATGTCCGTTTCGAAGAAGGTGATGCCAGCGACCTGAATCGGTTGGCCGACCGCAGTTTCGATCTGGTTGTCAGCATTTTCGGCGCGATGTTCGCGCCGAAGCCATTCGACGTTGCGAAGGAAATGGTCCGCGTCACCAAACTTGGCGGCCTCATTGTGATGGGCAACTGGATTCCAAATGATCCAACGCTTGTCGCGCAGGTCTTGAAAATCAGCTCGGCCTATTCGCCTCCCCCTCCCGAGGGATTTGTCAGCCCAATGACTTGGGGTATCGAAAGTCATGTGCTCGATCGCTTTGCCGCAGCGGGAGTTTCCAAAGAAGCGGTATCCTTCGCGAAGGAGACTTTTGTCTTC
>JANLYJ010000489.1:0-2877 GCA_031365555.1 Gemmatimonadaceae bacterium
TGATTGAGCGCCAGAGCCTTGAGACCCCACGCGAATTTGGTCCACTTCGCGCGGTCACCTGCGTAAAGATTGTCTCCCTTCGCGAGGTAGTTCTTGTCTACGGCGCCGTCAGTACGAGCGAGATTCGCAATTGCAGCGTCGAGCAGCCGGAACGTCTCAGCGTACGCGTATTCCTGCGAATCGTAATGGAAATCGAAGTGCGTCGCATCGATCGCTTCCTTTACGATGATTTCGCCGTGCATATCGGTAAGTGCCAGCCAACCCCACGCCTTGAGTACCTGTCCTACGCCAAGCAGGTCCCAGCGCTGTTCGGCCTCGGATTTTTGCATCATATCGACAAGATTCTGTCCAAATACCCAATACACGTCGCGCCACTGCTGCGCGCCGCGATCGAGTCCGGCATCATAGCCCATACGCTGGAAGTTGTTCAGCACGGTCTGCGCATTGGCAGGCACCCACTCCTGCATGTACTGCCCCCAGAAAACGCCATCCATCTGCTGCGAAGTGACCAGAGCGTCCAGCATCGGCGCAAGGTAAAGATTCGCAGAGACCTTTTCAGGCGCGTTCGGGTTGGTATTTACGTCAAGGAAATCCTTGCAGGCGACTGGTACCGCGAGACAGACAGCGGCCAGTGCCACGGAAATTTTTTTCATCGTGTGATTTACCTTCATTTAACGAGTCAGGCGCAGGCCGAAATTCAGGCCGCGCGGCATCGGGAAGTTTCCGAAGTCAATTCCAACAGCTCCGGAGCCGCCAACGGCGGCGGTGTTTCCATTTACGATTGGGTCCAGGCCTGTGTAATTGGTTCTCATGTACAGATCAGTCCCCGTTACAAATACGCTTGCATTCTTCAAGAGCCCACTCGGAAGCACATACTGCAGGGTGATGTCACGCAGCCTTAACCAGTTGATGTTTTTCTCAATGAAAAGCTCTTCGCTCATATTCGTGTAATAGCCCGTATTCACCGCGGGAACTATGACAATGTTGTTCCGGGTTGGCGTGGCCGTGTTTTCCTTACCGTCACGAAGAACGCCCGGAATCGTAATGGGATCATTTCTGTTGAGCGTGCTCTTGCTCAACCCGCGAATTGTCAGATAGTGCTCCGTTGCGTTGAAAACATCTCCCCCGTGACGGATATCGGTTAGCGCGCTGAGGCTAAACGAACCGCGCTTGAACGTGTTCGTAATTCCGATCGAATATTTTGGCTGGCGGTCATAACCCCGGTCGATGAATGTAGACGACGTGAGCGGGAGACCACTCGTTGGGTCGATAAGCAGCTCACCCTTGTTGTTTCTCTGGTAGTACTGGCCAGTGAGCGACATCGTCGAAATCCCAGGCTGCGTGCCATTGCGAACGTTGCCGTACAACCATGTATCCGACAGGTACGACTCCGGCAAAGCGAACGGCAATCCTATGGTCTTCCCGTGCGACTTGTCGAAATTGGCGAGGAAGTCCCATGAGAATCCGTTGTTCTGCACAGGGGTTCCGCGCAGTGTGATCTCAACGCCTGTGTTTCTGGTGGAAGCTCCGTTCAGGTTGAAGAGAATGAACCCGGTTGCATAGCTCCCGCGAATGTTCACAACAATCTGGTTGCGTGTTTCCTTGCGATAAGCTGTGAAGTCAAGCCCGAGCCGGTTGTCCAGGAAGCTGAGCTCCGTACCAACTTCACGCGCAAGTGCGAACTCTGGCTGAAGAGCCGGATTCGGACCCCAGAACGTGTAACCGTAACCGCCATACGACGACGTCTTGTATTCAAGAGCGGTGCGGTAGGCATATGGCGGAGCATCGCGTCCCACCTCAGCATACGCAGCCCGCAGCTTACCCGTCATGTGGCGCCCAATCGCCGGAAATGCGTCCGAAAACACGAAGCTTCCAGACAGCGATGGATAAAAGAACGAATTGTTTTCCTTCGGGATTGTAGACGTCCAGTCATTTCTGCCGGTCGCCGTAAGATACAGATACTCCCTGAACCCGAGCGTCGCGCTTCCGAATCCGCTCATCAAGCGCCGCTGTGTGGCGACTGTACGGCTGGTTCGCGTTGCTGTGTTGTTGCTCGAAACGAAATCAGGTTCGAGGAAGTTCGTACCCAGGATATCGTCAAGGGTGTTCTTGAACTCGGAGACTGAGTGACCTACAAGACCTCTGAAAGTCAGGCCCATAAACGTCCGTGCGGGCGTAAAGCTGAGCACGGTCTGGGCGCTGATGTTACGCGTGATATCGTCGACGCTTTCGAGAATACCGTTGCTGCCGTTGCCCAGACGACTTTCCGGATGCCGAACCATCAGGTTCTGGTTGACATATGTGTCGGCACCAATGTTGGTCTTCAGGTTCGCCCATGAAAGCGGTGAGTACTTGAGACCAATGTTCGTGATGAACCGGTTGTTCTTCGATGTAAGCTGGTTCTTGTTGATACTGAAATACGGGTTATCAACTTCGCCCGATCCCGTTAAGAGTTTGCGGCGGGTACCCGAAGCTGTAAGGAACGTGCGAGCGTCGTCAGTGATTGGCCACGCCAGAAGTCCGACGAGCGGACCCGGGTCGCCTGACACCGCCCCACCCTTCATTGGCTGCCGATTGCGAGCGTAAGCGTAGGAGAGAGAGAAATCGGCCGCGAGATTCTTGGTTACCTGCGCCTGCGACGCTCCGGTAACGTTGAGGCGATTATAGAGCGTATTTGGAATGACGCCCGACACGTCGGTCAGCGAGGTAGAGAGGCGATAATTCAGACGATTGTCACCTGAAGCGCCGCTGAAAGCGAGGTTGTGCTTCCGTGACAGCGCGGTTTGAAAAAAGCCCGCGACATTGTCATACGTTGTCGTGTCCTTCGCATAAGGAGCGCCGAAGTACAGGAACGTGGCAGTGCCGACAGAGCTGGGG
>JANLYJ010000492.1:0-3207 GCA_031365555.1 Gemmatimonadaceae bacterium
GTGCCTCCGTGAACTCCCGGCCTGGCGACCAACGGTCGCAAGGCCGCACCATGCTGTTGATTTTCCCTTCATCGCAAAAACGGTTCTACGACGGAAGTACCTCGACACCGGCCGTCGTGATTCGGTGGGAGATGATCGGCAGAAACGGTTCAGGCTTGTCCCCAATCGCGATGGCCCTTTCGAGCACCGACAGGCCAATATCGGCTCCACCCTGATCCCACGCGAACACAGTTGCTATCACATCCCCGGCGCGTACTTCCATTCCGGGCTTCGCAGTAATGTGAAACCCGACTGAAGGATCGACCACATCTTCCATCGTTGTACGGCCACCACCAAGCGCAATAATTCCGTGGCCAATCGCGCGCGGCTCGACTCGTGTAATGAAACCCGAACGCGGCGCCTTGTATGCAGCCTGGAGTTTTGCCTGAGGCAGACGATCTGTATCCTGTACAACGCGGGCGTCACCGTGTTGTGCATGAATGATCTCTTCAAATTTCGCTGCGGCCTTGCCGCTGGAAATGGCCTCTTTCATCATTGCATGCGCACTAACATGCGTGTCCGCTACGCCGCCCAGAATCAGCATTTCGGCGCCCAGTGCATAGGTCACAGTCATCAAGTCTTCGGGCCCCTTTCCGTGCATGGCGTCGATGCACTCAGCAACCTCGATCGAATTGCCACACGCAAAGCCGAGCGGGCGATCCATTGCCGTGATCAGGGCGACCACAGGACAATTGTGCGCAACGCCCAAAGAAATCATCGCCTGAGCCAGGACGAGCTCACGTTTGAGGTCAGGCAGGAACGACCCCGACCCACCCTTTACGTCGAGGACCAAACCTGTAAGTGACTCCGCCAGCTTTTTGCTCATGATGCTCGCCGCGATCAGCTGCACGACTTCCACAGTCGATGTCGCATCTCGCAGTGCGTAAATCTTTTTGTCTGCGGGAGCAATCTCGGCGGTCTGTCCAACCATCGCACATCCAATGCGATCGATCTGGGCAATCGAATCCTTGATGCTCAGGCCTGTACGAAATCCCGGGATAGACTCGAGCTTGTCCAGAGTGCCGCCTGTATGACCCAGGCCTCTTCCAGAAATCATCGGAACTGCAATTCCCAAACACGATATGAGTGGAGCGAGAATGAGCGACGTCTTGTCCCCCACCCCGCCCATCGAGTGCTTATCAATGCGCGCCTGTTTCAGGTGCGACAGGTCGAACCGGCTGCCACTGAGCAGCATCGCCTCGGTTAGCGCTGTCATTTCGGTTGTACTTAGACCAGAGAAGTAACAGGCCATGAGCAATGCCGACATCTGGTAGTCAGGCACACGGTTCTGCGCATAGGCGTTGATGAGCTCTGTCCATTCATCGGCAGTCAGCTCGGCACCGTCGCGTTTGCGTTCAATCAGGCGTGGGACAATCATTCTTATAGTTACGAGTGTATTAAATGAAACGAACCTAAAGGAACCTGATGCGGATCCGCCTGGCTGTTACCTGTCTTGCATTAATCGCATCGCAGTCTTCTGCACAAACGAGTGCTCAACATATTTCGCTTGGCGATCGCGCATATGCGAGCCTTGATGCAAATGACGCTCTTGCTCATTACGAAGCCGCCGCTAGCGCAGACTCTCAAAGCTACCCGGCTCTGTGGAAGTCGTCACGCTCCCTGATGGATATTTCTGCAAGTGAACAGAAGCAAAATCGTCGTGACTCACTCTACAGCGCGGCCGAAAAGTACGCCCGACGCGCCATTGCTGTCTCTCCCGCCGATGCTGAAGGCCACTTTTCACTCGCTCGCGCACTCGGTAAAACCGCCCTGAGCCAGTCACCCAAAGGCCGGATCAAGTATGCGAAGGAGATTCGGTCGGAGGCGCTGCGCTGCCTCGATCTCGATCCGAAGCACGCAGGCTGTCTTCACGTGATGGGGATGTGGAATGCCGAGGTGCGCAGGCTGAATGGTTTTGTGCGAGGCATGGCGCAGAATTTCATGGGCGGCCAAGTCTTCAGACAAGCAACGTGGGAGCAGGCCATCGATTACATGGAGCGAGCCGTTGCCCAAGAGCCTACCCGGCTCGCGCACCGCATCGACCTTGCTGAGGTCTATAGAGACGCTGGCCACAAAGACAAAGCTCGTGCTGAATTCGAGACCGTTCTGCGGCTCCCGGCGAAAGACAGTCCGGACCCGGGTTACAAGTCTCAAGCGCGCGAGGCGCTCAAAAAGCTCTAGTCGAGGTCGCTTACAACTTCGATTTCTTCAAACTCGGCGAGCTCTTCGACTTCCTCGTCATCTATTGGCTTTCGTTTGGCTGCAGCCCGCTTCAGCTCATGGCCGAGCGATTCCCAGAGCGACTCATCCCCAGCACGGCTGAACTTGCTGCGGATCCTGCCGCGTGTGTCTTCCCCGCTGGCCGGAGCCCACAGCAGGGCCACAGCTGCACCGACTGCCGCTCCAATTCCCAATCCGGCCACGAAAGTCCCGATCTGCTGCCAGTCAGGTACTGTCTCGTACGCAGTGCCTGCTGGCTTCCCGTTATTTTTCCGCGAACTCGCAGTTAGGCCGTCATCGGTGCTGAACATATGAATTGCGCCTGAGGTTAGTATGAAACTTGCTTCCCGAGCAAAGGTTGCAATACCCATGCGAGGGCTAAATGGCCGAGACTGGTAAGACAATCTTACTGGTGGAGGATAACGAGGATAACAGAATCGTTTATTCCACCATTTTGAAGCACTTTGGATACAATGTTAGTGAGGCTTTGAACGGCGAAGAGGGTATCGCGAAAGCGAGATCCGAGAAGCCCGACCTCATCCTCATGGACATCTCCATACCCATTATCGATGGCTGGGAGGCGACGCAGGTACTAAAGCACGATCCTGCGACCAAGAACATCCCGATCATCGCGTTGACAGCGCACGCGCTCGCCTCGGATCGTGAAAAGGCGATGGAAGTCGGGTGCGATGGGTATCTGGCCAAGCCATGTGAACCGCGCGCAGTGGTAGCCGAGGTACAGCGGTTCCTCGGTCAGAATAATGGAGCTTGATAAAGCCGCTCGGATTCTTGTCGTAGACGATCACCCGGACAACATCGAGCTGCTGAAGGCGAGGCTCGAAGCACGGGGTTACGAAGTCGATACGGCAGAAGATGGCGAGGAAGCTCTGAAGAAAGTTTTCGAGCGGCCGCCAAGCCTTGTGCTGCTCGACGTAATGATGCCGAAGA
>JANLYJ010000520.1:0-2257 GCA_031365555.1 Gemmatimonadaceae bacterium
AGGTCGAGCACGACGCAGTCGAACCGCTCATTGCTCAGGGCGTTCAGCGCTTCTTTCCCGTCAGCCGCATCGGTCAAATCCGCCGTCTCGTTTCCGATAAGTTCACGGATACTGTTGCGCTGCGTTTCATCGTCTTCGATCACAAGCAGCTTCCTGGCTTTCGAATCTGCCATCTCATGGGCTTTATCGAAGAGACCTTTGACGTCATTATGCGCGACAGGCTTCGTTAGGAAGCGCAACGCTCCCTGCTTGAGCGCATTCTCCGGCTCCTCGTTGGCAGAGATCACGAAGACTGGAATGTGCCGTGTCGACACATCTCCTTTAAGCCGGTCTAGCACCTGCCAGCCGCTCACGTCTGGCAAGCTGATATCGAGACTGATCGCGGTGGGCGAAAACTCGCGCACCAATGCAAGGCCCGTATTGCCTCGAGCAGTGACGATTGCCTTAAATCCGTTCTCATGCGCGACATCCAGAAGCCACTGAGCGAAGTCGCGATCATCTTCAACAATCAGAACCACCTTTTCGCCCGGAAGAACATTAGTCCGATCATCGCCGACGACACTCGGGTCGATAACGGCTACCGGCGGCGCCTCTCCGTTCGTAGAAACATGCTGCATTTCCGCGGCCTTCACGGCTGGCTCGGTTAATGGCCGCTCCATCGGAATGACGGTGTAGTTATGCGGCAGGAAGAGAGTAAAAGTGCTGCCGCGGCCCTGACCACTTTCCACACGGATCTCACCACCTAGCACGCGCGCTAGCTCTCGACTAATCGCGAGTCCGAGGCCAGTACCGCCGTATTTCCGGCTGGTACTCCCATCCGCTTGAATAAACGGTTCAAAGATCGTCGTCTGCTTCTCATCCGGGATACCTATCCCGCTATCGCTGACTGCGAACGCGAACACGCTCTCGGCGCGATCAAGGTTCCCATTGCCAGGTGTCCAGCCGCCATCCGCCTTGGAGACGCGCAGGTTTACATGACCGCGTTCGGTGAACTTAAACGCGTTAGACAATAGGTTCTTCAGGACCTGATCCAATCGCTGCGCGTCCGTGTGCACCTCTGCCGGAAGCGACGGATCGATATCAATCTTGAAACTAAGTCCTTTACCCTCGGCGACGTGACGGAAAGTGCGCTCCATTGTCTGGCGCATCTCCTCGAACCGCACTTCGCCGATATCGATGCTCACCGTGCCCGACTCGATCTTCGACAGATCAAGGATGTCATTAATGAGTTTCAGCAGGTCTTTGCCAGAACCGCGGATCGTCCGCGCGAACTCCACCTGCTTCGGCGTGAGATTACCATCCGGATGAGCGGATAGCTGTTCCGCGAGAATCAGGAGGCTGTTAAGAGGCGTCCGCAACTCGTGGGACATATTCGCGAGGAACTCACTCTTATAACGCGACGTCAGCGACAACTGCTGCGCCTTGCCTTCCAAGGCCTGCCGAGCCTGCTCGACCTCGCGATTCTTCTCTTCCACTTCCGCGTTCTGCTCGAATAACTGCCTCGCCTTCTCTTCCAACTCCTGGTTGGTCTGTTGCAGTTCCTGCTGCCGGCTTTGCAGTTCAGCCGCGAGCGACTGCGACTGCTTGAGCAGATCTTCCGTCCGGGTGTTTGCCTCGATCGTGTTCAGCACGATCCCGATACTTTCCGTAAGCTGATCAAGGAAAGCCTGATGCGTCGGGTTGAATCGATCGAGCGAAGAAAGTTCCATGACCGCCTTCACCTGACCCTCGAACACAATCGGCAGGACTACGATGTTCAGCGGCTTCGCTTCACCTAACCCTGAACTAACGCGCACATAATCATCCGGCACATTCGTGAGTAGGATGCGCTCCTTCTCGAGTGCAGCTTGCCCTACCAATCCTTCGCCCAGCCGGAATTTGTTATTTACGCCTTTCCGTTCGCGGTAGGCGTAGCTAGCGAGAAGCCTCAACTCAGGCTCGGTTTCGCTGCCTTCCATGATATAGAAGACGCCTTGCTGAGCTGCTACGACAGGCGCAAGCTCCGACAGGATTAGTCTTCCAACAGTAAGCAGGTCCTTCTGTCCTTGGAGCATGCGAGTGAATTTCGCCAGATTAGTCTTTAGCCAATCCTGTTCGTCGTTCCGCAACGTGGTGTCCTTCAGGTTGCGGATCATCTCGTTGATGTTGTCCTTTACGAATGCGACTTCGCCTGCCGCATCCACTTGAATAGACCGGGTCAGGTCGCCTTTCGTCACTGCCGTGGCCACATCCGCGATCGCGCGGAGCTGAGTCGTTA
>JANLYJ010000005.1:0-5709 GCA_031365555.1 Gemmatimonadaceae bacterium
AAGCGCGGGGCCTCAATTAACTGCCAAACTGGCCGGAAACTGACCACCGAATGATACCGCTAAGTGATGAACTGCCAACAATTAGGACCCCGTGGGTCACCTACCTCCTATTGGCCGTCATTTTGGCGGTATGGGTGTTCGTGCAGGGTGGCGGGCTGCCGCAGAACGAGCTCAGGCTGGTTGCCAGTGTGTGCAACTGGGGCATGGTGCCGGGCGAGCTGACCCACCTGGCCCGGGTTGGGACGGCGATCCCCCTGGGGGATGGAATTGCCTGCGTGGTTGACCGGGAACCGATAAACGTCCTGACGCCTCTCACGATGATGTTTCTGCATGGCGGATGGATGCACGTGCTTGGGAACTGTCTTTTTCTGTGGGTTTTTGGCAACAACATCGAAGAAAGCATGGGACATTTCCGCTTTCTGGTTTTCTACCTTGTCTGCGGACTTGCTGCTTCTGCGGCGCACATACTCGTGGCTGCATCCTCCCCGGTTCCTACAGTCGGCGCATCGGGA
Source organism: Gemmatimonadaceae bacterium (assembly GCA_031365555.1). GTDB lineage: Bacteria > Gemmatimonadota > Gemmatimonadetes > Gemmatimonadales > Gemmatimonadaceae > UBA4720. The sequence continues at coordinate 513 of JANLYJ010000005.1, forward strand.
GCAATCTCGGGTGTGATGGGTGCGTACCTGATTCTGTATCCGCGCGTGAGAATCCGAATGTTGTTCATCTTCGTGATCTTCTTCAGGGTCTTCAGGATTCCGGCGTGGGCTGTGCTGCTCTGGTGGTTCGCGTTGCAATTGTTGTCAGGTCTTCCGGAGCTGATGCGTGTGAGACCGGATGTCTCCAGTGGCGTCGCTGTTTGGGCGCACGTTGGCGGATTTGTGGCGGGAATTCTCCTCGTGAAAGTCTTCGAGAACCGTCGGCTTACCAATGAGCGCCTGGGTGTCGTGCGAGATCCTTCTTATTCGAGGTTCGGGTAGAAATGAGCTTTAAACTCGTACTCGTTAGACACGCCCACGCGGGGGACCGGGAGGAGTTCGCAGGATCGGGTCAACCGGATGAGCTCCGTCCACTGTCGAAGATTGGTATTGCCCAGGCGGAGCTCGTCGCGTCGGAGCTGGTTTCAATTGTTTCGCGTTGCGACGCCATTTTCTCGAGCCCGTACGTTCGCGCAAGACAAACGGCCGATTTTCTTTCGGTTGTCTGGGGTGTGCCTGTGAGCGAGACAGGTTTGCTTGAACCCGATATTCCCGTTGAGGAATTCGCTGAATCGCTTCGTGCGCCCGGTCGCGGAAATACTATCTGCGCAGTTGGACACGAGCCTCACCTCGGAACACTGGCGGGGTGGCTGATTTCCAAATCGAACAGTGCTGCAATCGAGTTTCCAAAAGGCGGAGCATGCATGCTCGAAGTCGGCGCCTTGCCTCTTGCTGGCTCGGCCACTCTCCGCTGGATGATAGGCCCGAAGCAGCTAGCCAAGCTTGGAAGCAGGCTGCCGTGACCCGCTTAACGCTTCGGGATTTTCACAGGGCCCGTTACCCGATTGTTACGGTGCCAGCGCGTGAGCCCGGATAGCCGCGCCTGCCATGCATGGATACATTTTCACTAAATACCGCTCTACCGGAGTCTTAATTGAAGCTCATACCTCGCGACGAACAGTTTTACGACCTTTTTTCTGAGGTTGCCAGCAGACTGTCGTCTTCTGCAGATCTTCTCAGTCAACTCTTCAAGAATCCTGGCCAGCTCGCTCTTCACGTCGCGAACATCAAGGTTCTCGAGCATGAAGCTGACGACCTCACGCACGAAATCATCGACCGTATCGACAGGACGTTTGTAACGCCATTCGATCGTGAAGACATTCACGCGCTGGCTAGCCATCTCGATGAAGTCGTCGACCTGGTCGACGGGGCGGCGCGGCGAGCCCAGATATTCCAGATCACTGCAGCGCGCGAAGCGGGAGTGAGATTGTCGGACGTTCTCGTTCGCGCGGCCAATGCGGTCGAGGAAGCTGTGAAGGGAATGAAGGACCCGAAGACGGTGAACAAGGGGAGCCGCGAGCTGAAGATGCTGGAGGAGGAGGGCGATGCGATTTATCACGAGGCAATGGGTGCGCTCTTCACGGAAGGCCTCGATGCGCTGGAAGTAATCAAGTGGAAGGAGCTTTACGACAAGCTCGAGGAAGCAATCGACCAATGCGAGGACGTGGGAAATGTGCTGCAGAGCATTTCCCTGAAGAACGCATAAACGTGCTTTACTACGTTGCAGCAATTGTACTCATCGCATTTGCGTTTGACTTCATCAACGGGTTCCATGATTCGGCGAATTCCATCGCTACGATCGTTGGCACTCGAGTGCTCAGCCCTGTTGCTGCTGTAATCTGGGCAGCATTCTTCAACTTCCTCGCGTTGTTCACTGCGGGAACTGCCGTTGCAAAAGCCGTCGGATCCGGGATGATAGATGTATCGATCGTCACTCCCAATGTGATTTTGGGAGGACTGACGGGTGCAATCATTTGGAATCTGATTACCTGGTTCTACGGAATCCCATCCAGCTCTTCGCACGCGTTGATTGGAGGGTATGCCGGCGCGGCGATCGCTAAGTCGGGCTGGGCGGCAGTTACCTGGGGACTCAAATGGATTCAGACGCTTTCATTCATTGTGATTTCTCCGCTCGTTGGCTTGATGGCGGGATTCACGCTGATGGTGCTCGTTTACTGGATTTTCCAGAGGATGGGACCCGGTAAAGTCGATCGCTTCTTCAAGGTTGCGCAGCTTATAAGCTCGGCGGCTCTTTCCTGGGCGCACGGCGGCAACGATGCGCAGAAGACTATGGGAATTATCGTCGGACTTCTGGTTTCGGTGAACGGCCTTATGGCGACTCAGACCGGATTTTTCCATCACTTGTATCTCGCCGACGCGAAGACGATTCCTCTTTGGGTGGAAATAGGTGCATACAGCATGATTTCCCTCGGCACACTGTTCGGCGGATGGAGAATCGTTCACACCATGGGATCGCGTATTACGAAACTGCGTCCTGTCGGTGGTTTCTGCGCCGAGACGGGTGGAGCTCTTGCAATTACACTGGCAACGCACTTCGGAATTCCGGTCAGCACAACTCACACGATTACCGGCTCGATCGTCGGTGTTGGTGCAACGAACCGCCTTTCAGCCGTACGCTGGGGTGTCGCCAGAAGAATTGTATGGGCGTGGGTGGTCACAATTCCTGCGGCGGGCATTATGGCGGCCATCACTTACAAGATTCTCGCGGCAACTGTCAATTTTTAATCGGCATGTATGACACAGGCGTCGAATTACCTAAATCGTGAACTGAGCTGGCTGGAGTTCAATTTTCGCGTACTGCATGAGGCGTTTGACGAGCGGAATCCGCTCCTCGAGCGCCTCAAGTTTTTGGCGATATTCAGCAGCAATCTCGACGAGTTCTACATGGTGCGGGTTGCCGGGCTCCGGCGGCTCCTTGCGACAGGGCTGCAGGCGGCCGCTCCGGACGACATGTCGCCTGCGGACGAACTGGCAGCGATAAGCGCGCGGGTGGCGGAGTTGATTGCACTACAGCAATCCTGCCTGCACGACGTACTTCTGCCGGCGCTCGAAAACCATGGAGTCAAGCTTGTTGGAATGGACCAGCTTTCCAGGGACGAGTGCCGTGTTGTAGACACCTTCTTTGAGTCGCAGGTGTTTCCGGTTCTTACGCCGCTTGCAATCGACCCAACCCATCCATTTCCATACATATCCAATCTTTCACTGTCGCTCGCAGTGAAGATTTTCGACCCTGTTACTTCGAGCGTGCGCTTCGCGCGGCTAAAAGTCCCGAAGAGTCTTCCGCGTTGGGTAAGTTTTGGACGCGAAAATCATTTCATTCCGCTCGAGCAGGTAATTGGAGCGAATCTCGAAGCACTTTTTCCCGGAATGGAAATCCAGGGATACAATGCATTCCGCGTAACGCGTTACTCGGATCTGGAGCTCGCCCACGCTGAAGAGCAGGATGACCTGCTGTCACTTATCGAGGAGCAGGTTTTCCAGCGCCGCTTTGCAGAGGTGGTACGCCTCGAGATGGAATCAGGCATGCCGCAGGACATGAAACGGCTTGTTATTGAGGAGGTGCGCGCAGACCAGCCGGAGGAGATGCCTCCGCTGTCTGATGCGGATATCGTCGAGGCTGGTCCGCTGCTCGACCTCGGTGATCTTCTTGGACTTGCTTCGCTCGAAATCCCGACTTTGCGGGACATCCCCTTTGTCGCCGGTATCCCGCCGGAATTTCGCGATTCGGGGCGATCCGTATTCGATGTGCTTCGCGAGCGCGATGTGATGGTGCATCACCCGTTCGATTCTTACGGAGCGTCAGTCGAGCACTTCCTGACCAGTGCTGCACTGGATGAAGATGTGCTTGCAATCAAGATGACGTTGTACCGCACTTCAGGTGACACGGCAATTGTGCGCGCGCTCACGGAGGCTGCGCAGCGTGGCAAGCAGGTAGCAGTACTGATAGAAATTCAGGCGCGCTTCGATGAAGCGAACAATATCACTTTTGCGCGTACGCTCGAGAGTTTCGGCGTCCATGTCGCGTATGGACTCGTGGGACTGAAGACGCACGCGAAAACAGTTCTCGTCGTGCGCAAGGAAGGGGAAGACATACGACGGTACGCTCACGTTGGGACGGGGAACTACAACAGCAAGACCGCACGCACCTACACCGACGTTGGACTTTTTACATCGAGTCCTTCAATAGGCGCGGATCTTAGCGATTTGTTCAACGCACTTACGGGTTTCTCGCGTCAGACTCTATATCGCAAGCTGATAGTTGCGCCTGGCAATATGCGTCGCCGGGTACTTGACCTGATTGAGCGTGAGTCTGAACACGCAGCTGCTGGCCGCTCCGCGAGAATAATTGCCAAAATGAATTCCCTGGTAGATCTCGAAGTCATGAATGCGCTGTATGCCGCATCGTCGGCGGGGGTACGCATCGATCTGATCGTCCGCGGAATCTGTTGCCTGCGTCCCGGAGTTCCTGGTCTTAGCCAAAACATTCGCGTTCTGAGCGTAGTAGGCAGATTCCTCGAGCACTCTCGAATTTTCTGCTTCGAGAATTCAGGCGAGGAAGAAATCTATTTTGGGTCTGCGGACTGGATGCCGCGCAACTTCGACCGTCGCGTTGAAACGTTGATACCAGTCGAACAGCCCGCATTGCGACAAAAGCTTCGCTCCCTGCTCGAGCTTTATCTGGACGACAATCGCCAGGCCTGGGATTTACAGCCGGACGGCACGTATTCCCAGCGAATGCCCGACGGTCAAATGGAGCGATCCTCCCATCTTAGACTGCTGCGTGATGCGTGGGGCTTGGAACCCGTGGGTTCCGAGAGTACCGCGACCGGCGTTGCGATGGTCGATTCCTTAAATCAGTCGGCGTTTCCTACTTCGTCTTCGTAGGAGAGCACGCTGCCGTCGGGGCTTACGATTTCTACCGCCGTTCCCGCAACCAGGGCAAGGAGCTGCGATTTTCTGCTAGCGCCCCACAAATCGAGTCGAATGCTTGTTGCGCCCGGTTTCGCTACAGCAGTCAATCGCAAGGCGCGCTTTGTCCAGCGAACTTTGATCCGCTGAACTGAGCCCGCGTGTGCGCGATCGAATCCGTCAGCGACCCGCAGAATTGCGGATAGCCGGCGGATGCGCTGCCGTGTTGCAGGCGTCAGGGGTCCGAAGTTTCCATGTTTCTTCTTCGGCTCGGCCCCGCGGTGATAGCGCGCAATGTTCGCAATTGCGATCTGGTCTTCAGGGCTCATCCCAAGCAAGTCAGCATGCTGAATCAGGTGATACGAATGCTTGTGGTGCTTGTCATAAT
>JANLYJ010000030.1:0-3731 GCA_031365555.1 Gemmatimonadaceae bacterium
TCGCCCGGGAGACAGCTTTCGATCCGCGCGCGGACAGCATCAATGCAGTCGTGGCATACCCCGAAGGTTTGCATCGGGGTATGCCACAACTGCATTGATGCTGTCTGCGCGTGGATCGAAGGCTGTTTCCCGGGCGATTACAGACGCGCTCGCACTTGATCCATGAAACGCCAGCACCAGGGGTAGGGGAACCCCCGATTTTACACCCGGGGGAACATGGAGAATAAATCTCCGTATGCGCCCGCCGGACTTAATGGCCTCGTTGTAGTCTCCGGGACGATCAGGGTTGGTGAACAATGTGGGCGCCGCCGATTTCAAGCTGAGCGACGCCGAACCGATCAAAATCCAGGTAACCGCAGAAAAGATTTTCACTCGATCGAGCCAGTGTGCGAAGGGTGCGACCGTTTCAAGAAGTAGGGAACCAGCGAAAGACAGATGATCACGACTCCGCTGGCAATCGCGATAATCATTGGTCGGCGTCCAGCGCCAACGACCCCGGATACGAGTTGTCCCGCCGAGAACGTGTATACGATGGTGGATGGAAGCACACCGAGTGCAGTGGCGCCGAGAAACACGGGCCACTTTAGATCGTAAAAAGCAGAGCCGACGTTAAGCGCGGAAAACGGAACCACCGGGATGACACGTAGACGCAGGAGCGGCATGAATCCACGCGCTTCTGCGGCGGGCGGGGTGACGTGGCCCTTGCGCGCGAGTAAAAGCCGGGCGCCTGCAAACGCCAGCGATGCGGCAAGCATGTCGGATATCCAGTTGAGAAGAATTCCCAAAGACGGTCCGAAAATAACTCCACCTGCGAGCGTAAGCGGTGTAACCGGCACGCCGACCGAAGCTGCGAGAGCGTAGCAGCTTACGAACAGGAGCATCGAGTGTTGTGAGGTGCGCACTCGCGTAATAAATATCAGGAGCGCGTCCCGGTCGTGTGCAGCGAACAGACCTGTTCGTGCGGCGACCATCAGCGCGATCCCAACCGCACCGGCCAGACATACCAATGACATTACGCGGGTTTTGCTCACGAACGAATAAAGGCCGGAGATGCTCGTGGTTCAAGCCTCTCTTGCTCATTGCGTTTTGTTTCGCTGGTTTGGGATGCGATCGACTTTCCCGCACCGCATTCACCGAAAGTGGCGTATGGTCCAGCGGAACATCGCAGCATGTAGTATCGGTGGGTGGTCTCTCCCGGTCATTCCTTCTTCATGTTCCCCCTGCGAGGGTAACGGCTACGCCGCCCTCGGGTGAAGGCAGAGCTTTGCTAGTTGCTCTGCATGGCAGTGGGGGCGACGGCGATGCCATGCGAGCCCTCACTCACCTCGATGCTGCCGCCGACAGGGAGGGATTTGTCGTGGCTTACCCCAACGGGTATCGAGGAACGCTGGGCTCATCGGAATCCACCTGGAATGCCGGCTCGTGCTGCGGCGCGGCCGCAAAAGATCGGGTCGATGACGTTGGGTTTATTGTCAGCATAATCGAAACGGTTTCGGCTCGCGTTAAAGTTGATGCACGCCGGGTTTATGTTCTTGGTTTTTCTGACGGCGGGCGAATGGCCTACCGGGTGGCTTGTACCGCATCTGACCGCATAGCTGCATTCGCAGTCGTTGCTGGCAGCCTGGTTCTGCCAGGGTGCGCGCCTTCTGCGCCGGTGCCGCTGATTGCATTTCACGGCACTTCAGACCCTTCCGTATCCTACAGCGAGAGACCCGAAACTTCTTTACCCCAAACGATAGACATACCTGTTTCGCCCTCAGTTGCGGTCTGGGCGACAGGTCAAAAGTGCACTTCGTCTATCAGGTCGAATGCCGGTTCACATGTGACTAGTCACGCCTTCACTGACTGCCGCTTAGGCGATGTTGTGTTTTATTCGATGGAAGGGGGCAAGCATGTGTGGCCGGAGTCCGCGACTCCGGCAATTGTGAGTTTTTTCCTGGAGCATAGGAAGTGAGGGAGGCGGGGAACGCTATCGCGCTTCCCGCGCCGCATCGGAGTTGAGCTCGCGCTTGTTCAATCCGCGCTCTTGCCCGATGTCAAGGCGATCACCGGTAATCATTCCCTTTACCAGCTCAAAGAGCACGACGGGTTTGGGCTTGTTGACAATCATGTACTCCACGCGCTGCGCTTCGACCATGATTAGGCCAATGCGCGGGTCATTTGGGCCGCACTTCAGCGCCACCGTTGTCGCCAAACCATGCTTTCCAGTCGGGCTCATACAATTCAGAAATGAGCATGCGATCCTGCGTAACAGTTGCAATTCCTGAAATGGAAACCCACTCGCGCGACTTCATGTTGTAGTAGGCGAGATTGACGTGTGGATCGTTTCCGATCTCGTCCAGTTTTCCGGTGGAAATATCAGTAGCAAACCAGAGGTCGATGCCCGACACTCTTTTCTGGGTGGCCATCGGGCGGGAGACGAGATGACCGTCGGCGCGGCGCGTGGTGAACATGGCGACTTCAATTCCATCGATGAGCTTGTACAACTCATCGAGTTTCTTTTCGGTGGTAGGTGCTTTATCGGACATTTTGTAGGGATTGGGGGTGCAGGCAGGTATTACACGGATCGTGCCCGAACCCTAAAATTGAACCGCATGATTTACTCGATTCATTTTTGAGACGCCTTCCCAGGTTAGTGGGCCTGCAGCCGGAGTTCCGGCAGCTTGCCAGGCTTCGCACGCCACAGTCAGTACAGGATTTCCTGGACACGCTTCCGGTCAACCATGAGCGTGACACCGAAAGCTGCTCTTCACCCCTCGTTACGCTAAGGCGAGGGACTGCGCAGTGCATGGAAGGCGCCCTTGTTGCGGCACTCGCGCTTTGGATGCATGGGCATCGGCCTCTCCTCATGGATCTCAAGACGACGCGTGATGACATCGATCATATCGTGGCGCTATTCAAAGTTGGAAATTTCTGGGGCGGGATCACCAAGACAAATCACTCGGTGCTGAGGTATAGGGAGCCAATTTACAGAGATCCAAGAGAACTCGCTGTTTCGTTCTTTCACGAGTACTCGCTGCCTGACGGACGCAAGACTCTACGCTCTTATTCGGAGCCCTTTGACTTGCGAAGGTATTCCGAGGACTGGATCACGACTGAAGATCCTTTGTGGGATCTGGAACGGCAGGTGGATGAGTCGCCTCACATCAAACTGGTGGACCGCAGGCAGGTCGCACGACTGCGACGCGCGGACAACATTGAAATTCGGGCAGGGGAGATAGTGGAATGGGAGTAAAGTGCGCGAGAGGAATTGCATTGGGACTGATGCTTGTGACTGCCAGTGCGCCACAAGTTGGAGCTCAGTCCACCGACGCAGTTGCCGACCGGATTCTCCGTCTTGGACTGGACAGCTCGCGCGTCGAGCAGCTCGCCCAGTCGCTGCTGGATTCCATTGGTCCGCGTCTCACCGGGTCACCATCCCTGACGGCCGCCAGCAATTTTGTAATCGACTCGTACCGCAAGTGGGGCATAGATGCGCGGCGCGAACCATATGGAACGTGGCGCGGATGGAAGCGCGGCACTTCACACATCGATCTCGTTTCACCGCGAATCCGTTCGCTGGAAGGGACCATGCTCGCGTGGAGTCCAGGGACCCGCAAGCCAGTGAGCGCTGAAGCAATCATTCTTCCGAAGTTTGCGGACAGCAGTGAATTCGTTAAGTGGCTTCCAAAGGCGAAGGGCAAGATCGTTCTCGTCTCACCTGCGCTTCCTACCTGCAGGCCGTCCGAAGA
>JANLYJ010000100.1:0-2026 GCA_031365555.1 Gemmatimonadaceae bacterium
CGCCGAACCTGGCCATCACGTCAGTTCCGCTGCCCACAACATTCCCAATGACTTTGCGGCCGGTTTCCGCCTCAAAGCGCTCGATCACAGAGATAGGGAAACCTTCAGGAAATGTCGGGAAGGCTTTGGCGAGATGAACGCCCGCAATCTCCCAATGTCCTGCGGTACTGTCCTTTCCGCCCGACGCAGGCTGCATCAGGCCGAAAGCCGCACCGGGACGGAGCGACGGCTCCATTCCGGTCAATGGTTTGATGTTCCCGAGACCGCATGCCGCAAGGTTTGGCAGGTCCAGTCCGCCAACTGCCCGGGCAACATTGCCGAGCGTGTCGCTGCCTACATCTCCGTAGGCTGCTGCATCATTTGCTTCACCGATGCCGACGCCGTCTAGCACTACGATTGCAGCTCGTCGCGTCACGATCTGTAAACTCTCTTGATTCGATTGCGAAGGCCGGTAAGAACTTCATAGGGTGACATGTCGGCCCAGTCCGCGATCTGTTGGATTGTGATCGTGCGTGCCCCGCTGCTACCGATAAGGGTAATCACGTCCCCGACCTTGCAGTCGGTTCCCGTCACATCGAACATGGTCATGTCCATTGTGACACGCCCAGTGATACGAACAGTTTCCCCGTTGAGCAAACCCGAAGATCTGTTGCTCAGTGCGCGCGGGTATCCATCGGCATAACCTGCCGCAACAGTCGCAATGCGCATGCGTGCGCCGGCTACGAATGTCGCGTCGTAGCTCACTGTGTCGCCAGCCTCGAGGGTCCTGACGTCCACCACTGTCGCACGGAAGTGCACTACCGGCTCGGGCTCCTGTTCGGCGCCGCTCCCGACCCCGTACAGAAAAATTCCCGGACGAACAACAGTCCACTTACTTGGCGCCGAGCGCACGATGGCTGCGCTTGCTTCCGTGTGCAGCATGTCCGGCTTCGACGGAAGCGCGTTTACTGCCTCCTCAAACCGCGCGAGTTGTTCTTCCAATGATCCATTTTCCATTTGCGCCGAATGGAAATGGGTGAAAGCACCCTGGGGTTTGCACACTGCGAGTGTCGTTGCGAGAGTCGGAATTTCGCGCCACGGAATTCCGGCCCGGCTCATTCCGGTGTCGATCGAGAGCTGCCAGGGCAGCGCGCGGCGAGCCCACGATGCGATCTCTTTATCATTCGAGAGAGCGGGTGTGAGACCAAACGCGGCCATCGCGTCGTGCTCTGCATCAAGTGTCGGTGTAAACACGATGATCGGTTTTTCGATACCGGCCGCGCGCAGCTCCGCGCCTTCTTCGACCGTCGCAACTCCGAACCCCCACAAGTCGAGCGATTCGAGAGCGCGCGCAACGGGAATTGCGCCCAGCCCATACGCGTCCGCTTTCACCATTGGAATAAGCGGAACGCCTGCAAGGCGAGCGATTGTCGCCCCATTTTGCTGCAACGCGCCGAGATCGATTTCGATCCAGGCGCGCTCGATTTCACTATGCATTGACGCCCTGCGCGGAGCGGGTAGTATACCGATTCATCACTTATCCTTCAAGCAAAATACATGTCGCCTCTGCCCTCACTGGACGATACGCTCACCCTGATGCGCGACCTGCGCGCCCGGTGCGAGTGGGACGCTGCCCAGACCCACGACAGCCTCAGGCCGTATCTCATCGAAGAGTCGCACGAGCTGGATGAGGCGATTCAGATAGGCAAGGACAGCCTCATTCGCGAGGAGCTGGGCGATGTTCTTCTCCAGGTTCTCTTTCACTCAGTGATCGCCGAGGAGCGCGGCGCATTCGCGTTCAGCGATGTGGCGGAGGGCCTGATCACCAAGATGAAGGGACGGCATCCTCACCTGTACGGCGACGGCGTGAAAGAGCCCTGGGAGAAAATGAAGTCGAAGAAGCGAGATTCAATCGGTGAGGGCCTGCCTGCCGGGCTCCCCCCGCTTCATCGCGCTCATCGCCTACAGGACCGGGCAGCCGGCGTCGGGTTCGATTGGCCGAATCTGGAGGGACCGGCGGCGAAAGTCGTCGAGGAGCTGGGCGAGG
>JANLYJ010000072.1:0-4855 GCA_031365555.1 Gemmatimonadaceae bacterium
TTTATCTCGGGATCAGCCATCGCTCCGATAACATATGTTCCGGGTACTACTATAGATACATGTAGACGACAACATACAGCTATCAGGTACGAGCAGAAGCTACAAGCAACTTGCTTTTGAGTGGCCTGTAGCTTGTGGCTCTAGCTTGTAGCCAATAGCTGTAAGTTGCAGTTCGAGATCAGAGTTTCGGCAGCGACAATGTAAAGACCGACCCCTTACCTACTTCGCTTCGAGCGGAAAGATCGCCGCCCATCGCATGCGCAAGCTCGCGACTGATCGCGAGTCCCAAGCCAACGCCTTCGGCTGCATCCATGCGGTAACGCGAAACCTGCATGAACGGCTCGAAAACCTTCTCGAGCTTTTCCGGCTCGATACCAATTCCCGAATCCCTCACCTCGATGCAGACTTGCGAGGTTTCGTCCTTCCATGACACCTCGATATGCCCGCCATCAGGGGTGAACTTTACGGCATTGGTGAGAAGATTGAGCAGGATCTGCTGGAACCGTTCGCGGTCGATGCAGACCAAAGCTTCGCTTCCCTTCACCATCGAGTAGGAAATGTTCTTGGCGCGGGCCTGTGGCTCGACGAGTACTCCGATTCCAATCATCGCTTCATGAAGCTGCATCGTCTTCGTAACGAGACTGATTTTCCCGGCCTCTACCTTGGCGAAATTGAGAATATCATTGATAAGGGAAAGGAGATGCGACTGCGCGCGCGTTATTCGTTTCAGGGCGTCAATCTGCGCCGGCAGCACAGGCCCGTATACTCCGGTCTCTACAAGCTGCGCATATCCACCAATTGCATTCAGGGGGGTGCGCAGCTCGTGTGACATCGTAGCCAGGAAGTTGGACTTGGCAGCGTTCGCCTCTTCTGCCGCGGCGCGGTATTTCTGTTCGAGAGCGCGCGACTTCTCGAGTCGCAATGCCTGCTCCAGCGATGTCCGCTCATGTACATCGAGAAGCTGTTCGAGTGCGGCAATGTGGCTTCGCGCAAACTGAAGCTCACGCTCTGTATCTGTCACGCGAAGAGCTGCTTCCCTGCGAACGGGAGAATCGCAAGCTTTGCATTCAACGCCAGAGTGTTGAAAAGCTCTGCGCGTTCCCGCGGTATGTCGAGCTTCGAGAAAAGAACGATCGCGAACATCTCACCGGTCGGCAGCATTCCGCCGAATCCGAGCACTGACTTCACCCGGTGTGGAATTACAAATTCCTTTTGGGCAGGTATGTACGGACTGCCTTCTGCGCGTGGCACGTGGAAAACATTAAAACTGTGCTGGTGTTCGTCCAGCATGATGGCCTGATCGTTCTCCAGCAGTGACGGTACCGGAATTCCGAGCTGGTTAATCAGCGCATTGATCATGGGAGACTTTGCAATGCTCGCCTCACTTTGGAGCGGTATTGCCTTGTGTCCAACTGACAACTTGCGACTGTTCCACTCACTCACATCACCTGCAGTTCCCATCAGCGTCAGGCACTTCATTCCTGGCGATCCCTGCCCACCAACGACCTTGTCAGCGAATTCCTGGAGTTCCGGCTCGAGGTCCGAGTACAACGCCGTCACATAAAATCTCACAAGCGCACATGCGCGGTCGTCCGCACCAATGCGAAGTGAGTCGTAGAAAAATGTTGCAATCTTTTGGGCTGTCTCTTCAACGCTTCTCGCGCCATAGCCCATGCGCCGCAACTCGATACCACACCGCGTCATGTCAGACAGCGCAAAGTTGTTCAGGTCGTACATGTCGCCTCTAAAAGCGGAAGATTTTGCCGAGCGCCTTCCCAACCTTCTTGGAGAGGTCTTCAGCCCAACTTCTATCATCGGCCCACGTTTGCGGTGGATCCTGGTTCTCGTATCCCGGTCCATGCTCTGGGCATGGCTGACTTGGCTCGGTGCCAGGCTTGAAATATTCCACCTGCCGCACCGGACACCATTCGGTTGCCAGGTAGCCAGTTTGCGAATCTATAGTACGTGGGGTCATTCCTTCAGGTGCGCCCCACGATCCCTGCGGAGTCGCTTCCTTCCACCCATTCACATACCACTCCGCCCATGCTGGCGCTGCGAGTCTTCCACCTGACGCGTCGCCACCAATGCTCCGCGGTTTGTCATACCCGAACCAGAAACCGGCCACTACTGTCGGCGTGTATCCCATGAACCACACGTCAGCGCCGTCGTTTGTAGTTCCAGTCTTACCTGCGACAGGACCTTTCACACCATATTCGCGGAGCACGCGCGCAGTCCCGTAGTCAACCACACTGCGCAGCATCGAAGTCATCTGATATGAATCGCGCGGATCCATCACGCGTTCGAGCGGAGCGCTCTCGCTGCTCCAGATCACAGATCCGTCCGACGCCTCGATCCGTCGCAGAAGCCGCGGCGTGACCTTGAATCCGCCATTCGCAAATGGTGCATACGCGCGTACCATTTCCATCGGCGTGACATCTACAGCGCCGAGAACGATTGCAGGCTGGGGATCGATCGAGCTTGTTATTCCCTGTTTGTGTGCCTGCTCGATGATGCGGTCAACGCCGAGCACCATGCTCACGCGAACGGTTGCGGCATTGAGCGATGACATGAGTGCGCGGCGGAACGTAACCTTGCCGAGATATTCGCCATTGAAGTTTGCGGGCGACCAGACCTGGCGGCCGCGAACCACATCGACGGGATCGTCGTCAACTTCTGATGCGGGCGTGTACCCTGCGGCTAGAGCTGTGGCATATACGAATGGCTTGAAAGCCGATCCCGGCTGCCGTTTGGCGTTGAGTGCACGATTGAAATTGCCGGCTTCATAGTAGCGTCCGCCAACGAGAGCGCGGATGTCGCCATTGCGAGGATCCATTGCGACCATGGCGCCCTGGATGCTCCGCCCAATCGATGCTGCTCGGCGCTGCACTGCCCGGTCACCGGATCGCTGTGCCGAGTAGTCGAGTGTCGAATAGACAGTCATGTCTGCAACGTCCTGCTCGCGCGACTTGAGAACCGAGTCGGCGAGTGCGCGCACTGCGTCGAGGGCGAAGGAGTCCATGTCGCCTACAGGCTTCCACTCGTTCCTTGCGATTGCCGGACGTTCCTTGGCAACCTTATCCGCGTTCGCCGGCTTCATGTATCCGTCGCGAACCATCAAGCTGAGGATGATGTTGCGCCGTTCGATGGCGCGCTCGTAATGCTTGCGAGGATTGTATGACGAAGGCGCCTTGGGGAGGCCCGCCAGCAGAGCGCCCTGTCCTACATTCAGGCCTTTGGTAGTGCGGCCGAAAATGTCGCGACTTGCAGCTTCAATTCCGTACACGCCATTCCCGAGATAGATCGCGTTCAGGTAAATCTCGAGAATCTGATCTTTGGTAAGTGTGCGCTCCATCAGCCGCGCGACGCGGAGTTCGATAAGTTTTTGCGGGAGTGAGCGCGCCTTGAACCTTCCAACGACGAATGTGTTTCGCGCTGCCTGCATTGTGATCGTGCTGAATCCTTCCTTGACGCCGCCCGATTTTACGTTGCGCAAGCTGGCGCGAACGAACCCGCGCCAGTCAACGCCATTGTGATCATAGAAGCGTCGGTCTTCAGTGGCGATGAATGCCTGGCGAACGAAAATCGGTACCTGCGAGAGCGGAATGTTGACGCGGCGCACGTATGCAAGGCGCCCAAGGAATTTCCCGTTCCTGTCGAGTATCTTTCCACCTTCGTCTGGACGGAAGCGCTGGATTTCGGCGGTGGTAGGGCAGCTGTCGAAAGCACAGGTCCCGAGCCAGGCATCGAAAGCGAGAATCCCCAGTATGCTAATTGCCAGACCGATCTTGAGAATCAGTTTGGTGCGTGGAGAGAGTCTCTTTAATCGGCTGTCTTCAGAGCTACGGTTTAAAAATTCCACTCGGTCCTTTTCTATGAACTATCGAACAATCTTTCTATTTCTTGCTGCCGCTTGCAGCACAGGTGAATCAAAGCCGGTAGCCGAAAGCGAAGTCAAGCCGGCGGCCGCGAGCGTTAGTTCATCTTCTGAAAATAGCTTTGCCCTCACCGATACCGACAAGCAGCGAGCACCAAACGAGCTCGGGAAAATCCCCGTTTTTGAGTACCATCTGATTGGCGATTCCAACAGCCGTTGGGGCCGTGAGCGGGGTCAGTTCAAAAAGGACCTGGAACTCATTTACCAACGTGGGTACCGGCCAGTTTCCATTTCGCAGATTCTGGACCGGAAAATCGACCTTCCGAAGGGGCTTTCCCCGGCTGTATTCGTCTTTGACGACGCCAGTCCGAGCCAATTCAGCTATGTGGAGAAGAACGGGCAGCTGGAAGTCGACCCCAAAAGCGGCGTCGGGGTCTGGCTAGACTTCCGGAAATCCCACCCGGACTGGGGCAATAACGGCGTGTTTTGCATGCTAACCGGCGCGGCTGCCGGTCGGTCCCTGTTCGGTGAAAAGGGCATCGCAGGCCAAAAAAGCGAGTGGCGTTTCAAGAAGGTTCAGTTCCTGAAGGAGCAGGGTTTCGAGCTGTGCAACCACACTCTTTGGCATGCGCAGCTTTCCAAATATTCCGACGCCGTAGTCCAGGAACAGATCGCCCGCGGTCAGATGGGAATCGACTCTGCGGTTCCGGGCTACAAGATCAGAACCTTTGCCCTGCCGCTCGGTGTATGGCCGAAAAACCGTGCACTCGCCAAGTCGGGTTCATGGAAGGATCCGAAGACCGGAAAGGTCGTGACCTACAACAACGAAGCGATCCTGGAAGTTTCAGGTGGCCCGACAAAGAGTCCTTACGATCCGACTTTTAATCCGCTTTCGATTTATCGCGTAGAGGTCGTCGGCAATGCGGTGCAGCAGACGTTGGATGCACTGGATAAATCCGGACGGTACGTGTCCGACGGGGA
>JANLYJ010000075.1:0-4864 GCA_031365555.1 Gemmatimonadaceae bacterium
AATCGAGGCGATGCTGGATGAGGGCACCAACGCCGCTGCTTCTATGACGTCAGGCACTGTGCGATATTCGGCCGGGACGCTCACCTTCCTCGCGGTACCTCTCTACTAGCCGCGCTCCGGCGCCGCTCGCGCGAACATTTCTCCGGTTGCGCGAAAGCTCTTGAACTCGAGAGCGTTCCCGCCGGGATCGCGAAAGAACATCGTCATCTGTTCGCCTGGCTGTCCGGCGAATCGCACGGTGGGCTCCACGATAAAAGCGATGCCGGAAGTGCGAACACGCTGCGCAATTTCCTGGAATTCTGTCCAATCGAGTACCGCACCAAAGTGCGGCATCGGCACTTTTTTATCCTCGACTAACCCGGCATCTACGGTCGGGGCAACGGGTCCGGTGTTGTGAACCGAGATCTGATTGCCAAAGAAATCAAAATCAACCCAGGTTGCAGCGCTGCGACCTTCCTTGCAGCCGAGAATTCTTCCGTAGAATTCTCGCGCCTCTTCAAGGTCGTTTACGAAAATCGCAAAGTGAAAAGGTGCGATGGGAGTTAACGAGAGGAGGTATCGAGAGCAGGAAAAAACCACGGAGGAAGAGGGATTCGAACCCTCGATAGGCGTTTCCACCTATGCCGGTTTAGCAAACCGGTGCCTTCAGCCTCTCGGCCATCCCTCCCGAGTTCGAAAGCTATCCCCGCGACGGCATTAGTTCAATCCGCGCGGGCGCCCATTTCTCCGGACTCGGGAGACCTGATCGCACTGTCGTAATGCTCACTTCTCGGCGACCCGGGATGGGAATTCGCCGGAGACGTCTGCGATTTTCCGCCTCCTGCTCCGCGTACCATCGTAACGATCTCCTGCATTCCTTCGTCGATGCGATCCTGGAACGCCGCGGCAACGCTGGTGACGAGACCTGCAACAACGTCATCCAGAGCACGCGTCAGCTTGCTCCCCGTGTCACGCGTAGCCGAAGACGTCACCTCGGCCGCTTTGCGATCGGCACCCGACTGACTCAGGACCAGACCTGCTGCGAACGCGAGACCAAGAGCGGGCAGGGGATTCTCCCGGATTCTCTCCGTTACGTTGAGGCGATTTTCAAGCTGCGCGATGCTTTGGGATATTCGGTCGCGGGTTACTTCGATATCGCGACGGACTTCCGCTGCTGTTTCAGCCATTCCTTGTCCTCCTTGAGTGATTCGATCGTCTGGTCGGGCACGAGACTCTTCGGAGTGAGCGAAGTCATGCCGCGTTTTACGAGTAGAAATGCCAGAACTCCGCAGATGCCGGTGCTCATGAATGCGGCGAGCCAGTATTTGCCCCGCAGCAGCTCGTCACCCAGCAGAAGCACAATTCCGAAAACGAAAATCTGAAGTCCGATAATTCCGAGCGCAGCCGCCGCAATCATCATTGCGGTGCCGCGTCCGATACCGCGGACTATTTCAGCCAGCTCGATGCGAAGAAGATGAATCTCCTTTCGCGCGAGGGATGCGCCGTCTTCAGCGACCCCGCGTACGAGCTCGCCAATTCCGCGTGCGTCTGTGATTGTGCCGGGCATAGCTCTACTTCCTGAGCGCTTTCCCGAGCAGATACCCTGCGCCGAGCGCAACGAGAAGTGTGCGAACCGGATGTTCGCGAACCTGGACCTCGAGGGTTTCCTTCACCTGCTGCACATCACGATCCTTGAGCCATTCTGCCCCAGCCTGCACGCGGCTCGTGACTGCCTGCTTGACGCTGTCGACCGTACCGGCGGGCTGGTTCGTTCCGTTCGTCGATGATTCCCCGGTCGAGGAGTAGTTGTTGTCGAATGCACCCGCATTGGCTAACGGGGCAGTGCCTGCTGCCTGATTGACTGTCGTATCCATTGTCTCCACCTGATAAGCGTTCGGGGGCTCCAGATGCATTAGCCGCGCCGCCGCAACCGATCCGCCTGGGAGAACTCTAGACCAGGCTAAAGCGGACAGATTCGCCCGGAGTTTTCTGGGCGAGAATTGGGAGATCGGCGGTAACAGCTACAGCGACCTTGTTGTATCCGCCGATAGTCGGGCCGTCCGCCATCAGCACTATTGGTGTGCCGCCATCAGTGATCTGGATTGCACCTTCGCAAGCCGGCTCCGAGACAATTTGTGTCAGCCCCGCGACGTCGGCTGCGGGTCCGTCAAGCCGGTAGCCCGTGCGGTCGGAGGCAGTCGAAACAGTAAACGAGGTGTTCAGGATATACGTAAGCAGTCTCCCGTTAAGTACCCCTGCCTGCGGACCGGGTCTCGTGCGAATCAGAGACGATGAATAGTTCGGTGATGGCACTGGCTCGGCCGATTTTCCGGAGCGAGCCTGCCTGTGAGCGACCATGTCACCGGCGCGGAGCCGGCGACCCTCGAACCCACCAATCTTTGCGGGCGTATAGGTCGAGCGCGACCCGAACACCGGCTCCACCGCGATTGGTGGAGAAATGCACAGGTACATGAAGCGCCCGGAAATAAACCGATCGATCTCGAGCACCGTTCCGGCCTGAACTTCGAAAGTTGTGTTGCTGAGGAGCATTCGCTGACCAATTCGTCCATGCACGCGCGCGCCGGTCACAGCGACCGTTGCCGCGCTCCCGAATCGGATGGTGCCTCCGTTCACGGCCCACTCCAACGCAGCGTCATTCGGGGCGTTTCCCACGAGTGCGTTGCCAGCCGCCAGTGCAGCCTGATCCATGGCTCCGGAACGGGGAAGACCGAGGTTCCGGTAGCCGGCGAATCCCGCGTCCTGAATCTGCAGGTGGGCAGGTGCGCGAACGATTTCGATCATGCGCGAACGAACCTCACCCTGTCGCCGACACGAAATAGTGCCGGAGGTTGGCGGTCAAGGTCAAATGGAACAGTGGCGGTCGAACCGATGATGTTCCACCCGCCTGGCGTTTCGAACGGATAGATGGCGGTCTGCCGGTTGGCTATCGCGACTGACCCTGCTGGCACTCTCGTTCTCGGCTGCGCTCTCCGTGGTACAGCGATTCGCTCATCCAACTCCCCCAGGTAAGCGAATCCCGGAGCGAAGCCGATGGCGAATACCTGGTACTCCGTGGCGATGTGAATTTCTATCAACTCTGCTTCAGTTATCGCACACGCGTCTGCAACCTCACTGAGGTCGGCACCAGTGTAAGTGACTGGAACTTCATGAATCGGCGGCTGCACTCGATCACCACGAGCAATCTCGGAGCTCAGCGCTTTTGCCAGCGCGTTTTCAATGGCGTTCGCCTGGTCAGGAGAGTTGAAGTAGACGCCAATGCTGCTGTTGGCTGGCACCACATCAGTCACGCCCGCCAGTCGTGAAGCCTCGAGTGTGTCCGCAATTGCACGCACCCGCAGATTCACATCACGATCAAGATTTTCAGAGAGGCGAATGATGAAAGCAGATTCGCCGAGCGGAATTATCCGCGGATCGGTCACGCAGCGAAGGCGGCTACGTCGATTCCTTCTGCTTCCAGGCCACGTCTAACGGCCTTGGCAAACTCGATTGAATGCTCGCCATCGCCGTGGAGGCAAAGTGAATCGGCGACAATCCTGAGTGGTGTTCCGTCAACCGCGAACAGGACATTGTTGTGCACCAGATCCATCGCTCTCTGCACTACAACTTCGGGATCGGTGAACACTGCTCCCGGAACAGTGCGGGGAATTAGCGTGCCCTGTGGACTGTACGCGCGGTCGAGAAAAGCCTCGCGGGCCACTGGCAGACCGAAACGCGCAGCTGCGCGAATCATCTCGCTGCCTGCCAGTCCCAGCAGTGTGAGCGATCGATCGATTTCGCTGATTGCGCTTGCAATTGCATCAGCTGCTGCCGGATCAGACGCAGCACGATTGTAGAGCGCGCCATGCGGCTTCACGAATCTCAACTGGACATTCATCGCGCGGCAAATGTCGGAAAGCATCACGACCTGCAGTCCCACGTGACGACGGATTTCCAGGGTGCTTAGCTGAGTTTCGACCCGTCCGAAGCCATCCCTGTCGAGATACGATGGGTGAGCGCCAATGGCAACTCCGGCTCCGGCGCAAAGCGTGACGGTCTCCCGCATCGACTTCGCATCGCCAGCGTGGAATCCACACGCGATACTGGCCGACGAGATGTACTCGAGGATATGACCGTCGTGTGTGCGACCCGCCGAGCCTTCACGCTCGCCGATATCTGCACTCACATCTATGGCTACACGTCTTTCAGACAAACGCAACGAAAGTTGGGGTCGTGCGAATCAATCCCTGGTCAGCTCCGTCTTGAACGCCACCCATTTCTCGGACTCCTCGACGAATCCACCGCGCTTGCGCCGGATCTTTCGCATGAGCCGCTCATGCAGTATCACAGGGGTCATCCAATACGTAAATCCATCTTCTGCCTGAATCGGCGTCCAGGCGAACGTTTTTCGCACCCGGGTGTCGCCGATTTCAGCGCGCGCCTTTTTCTTCGATTTCCACCGCACCATTCATCCTCGGTCTATAGACTTGGTCTGCCAGCGAGCAACAAGCGTGCTTCGTTGATTTAGGGCCGCCAGACCGAGTAAATTACACCGGTTATCTGGAGGGATAGTCTAATTGGTAAGGCAGCGGACTTGAAATCCGCCGCGCGCAAGCGCTTGGGGGTTCGAGTCCCTCTCCCTCCGTTTCTCAAACACCATCACTTATGAATGCTGGCGACATTGTACGAGTAACCATGGCCGGCAACAACGCCGGACGTTACGGGGTTGTGAGAGAGGTATTCGAGCAGCCTGACCGGTGCGTGGTTGAGTTCGAAGATGACCAGACGCGGGTAAACTTTGACTGGCGCGAAGTTGAATTTGTCCGGCGCGGACCTGTGCGATCCGCCCCTCGTTAGCTCCCTAGTGCCTGAACTGGCGCTGCCCGGT
>JANLYJ010000113.1:0-1841 GCA_031365555.1 Gemmatimonadaceae bacterium
TTGCGGGCGTGCACGACCATTCCGTGCCCGGCGACCAGCAGTGCCTCCGCCGCAAGCCGTCCCAGTCCGTCGGCGGAACCCGTTACGAGGATTCGAGTCATCAACGCCAGCCCAACGCTGGCGCGACATGCGTAAGTATCGACTCGATCACGTGCGCGTTGTACTCAACGCCGAGCGTGTTCGGCACCGTAAGCAGCAGCGTGTCGGCCTCGGCGATGGCCTCATCCTTCCTGAGCGCTTCGATGAGTACCTCTGGCTCGGCCGCGTACGAGCGACCAAATACCGCTCGCATGTTGTCGATGACGCCTGTCTGATCCGTGCTTTCATCGCGCCCGAAGTACGCACGGTCGCGATCGGTCATCAGCGCGAAGATCGAGCGAGACACCGACACCCGCGGGTCGCGAGCATGTCCGGCATCTGTCCACGCTTGCCGAAACGCGCGTATCTGGCGGGCCTGCTGGACGTGAAAGGGCTCGCCCGATTCGTCGGCCTTGAGGGTGGAGCTCTGAAGGTTCATGCCCTGCTGCGCGGCCCAGATCGCGGTGGCGTTTGACGCGGAGCCCCACCAGATGCGTTCGCGCAAGCCTTCTGAATGAGGCTCCAGCCGAAGAAGTCCAGGCGGGTTGGGAAACATCGGCCTTGGGTTGGGCGCCGCGAAGCCTTCGCCCTTGAGGAGCTGGAGAAAAACCTCAGCATGTCGACGGCCCATGTCGGCACCCGTTCCACCCTCTGGCGGCGCGTAGCCGAAATGGCGCCACCCTTCAACGACCTGCTCTGGCGACCCTCGGCTGATCCCGAGCTGGAGACGCCCACCACTGATCAGGTCCGCCGAGCCCGCGTCCTCGATCATGTAATAGGGGTTTTCGTACCGCATGTCGATCACGCCTGTGCCGATCTCGATGCGGCTCGTCCTGGCGCCGACGGCCGCGAGCAGCGGAAATGGGGACGAGAGTTGCTGGGCAAAGTGATGGACGCGAAAATATGCGCCGTCGGCGCCGAGTTGCTCTGCGGCCACGGCGAGCTCGATGGATTGTTGAAGGACATCGCGTGCGGAGCGGACCGCTGATTGGCGCGAGGCGGTCCAATGGCCAAAGGACAGGAAGCCGATCTTCTTCATGATTGCGTTCTGGCGAAGATATCACGCGATGTGGAAACCAGATGGTGCGAGCATCGATGCCGCACGCCTGACAGAATCGGTTGAACCGGGCATAAGTTCTTTTCGTCCTTCCGGCATGCCGATAATCACGTTCCAGTCGTAGAGACGGGTGACCGTCCCGCAGGCGTCGTGAAGCGCGGCGCCGCACGACCGCCGCCTGCTCGCCCGTCAATAGCGGGTCTCTCCTCTTCGGAGCATCACGTGTTTCATGCCCTTCAAAGCTGGCCCTTCATTCGGGCAGGCCTCTTCCACAGCAATGGCCGCCTGACCGACGACTCCGTGCCTCGCGAAGGATGACAGCGAGCCTCATCCGCGAACTGTCGCCACCACTCGCCCCGCCGCACGAACTACCGAAACAGCTCCCCAACCTGGACGTCTGCCACATCGCAGTAGAGCACCTGTGCCGTTGCAGTAGAGGATGCCGGCAATGCCTGCGCTTCGGCAACCAGGAGCGCCGGCCCGCCGCCGAAAAAGCCGAACCGCATGTCGCTCGCGACCCAAGCGGCTACGCGCGCGCAGCGAAAGTTGTCAGGATCGCGCAGGTATGCAGCGGCCATCAGGTCGAACGGGTAAAAGCCAGCAACCCCCACGTCACTGCGCCAGAAGTCAAGCCACGATCGACTGCGCTCGGCTACCCAACGTCCCGCTGATCCCGTGCCTGCAATTTGATTGAGGTCGTTGCCGC
>JANLYJ010000116.1:0-10077 GCA_031365555.1 Gemmatimonadaceae bacterium
TTCGGCTGGACAGATGGTGCTGAACAGGGAAGTGTTCGACTACAACGCGGCTGGCCGGAGAGATCCGTTCCTGTCGCTCATGACCACCTCGGAGCTCAAGCCGCTTTTCAACGATCTCAGGCTGGTTGGCGTGCTGACTGACATTTCCGGACGGAACTCGGTTGCGATTCTTCGTGACATTACGTCCAAGGAGCAGTACCGCGTGAAGGTAGGACAAACTCTCGGGCGCATGCGTGTGACCCGTATCGAGCCGAAATCGGTCGTGTTCACGATCGAGGAATTCGGCTTCAGCAGACAGGAGATTCTTGTGATGGGTGACTCAACGCGAGCGAGACCACAGTGAAGCGATTGACATGGGCAGCGTGCCTCGCGGCACTCTTTGCGACCAACATCGCGCAGGCCGAAACAGCGCCAGCGCTGGAGGTCCGTTCGATCAGCGTTGTTCCGGGCAGTGCAGGTCCGGAAGTTGTCATCGCCGTTGATGACGGTGTCGAGGTGGAAGACTTCACGCTTGAATCTCCGCACCGTATAGTCGTGGACTTCAAGGGAGCCCTTCTCTCGATCCCCGCGAATTTCTATGACAAGGTCAACCGCGCCGGAATTACGAACATCCGTGCGGCTCAGTACGCTCCGGGAACTGTTCGCATTGTAATCGAGACAGACGCGACGCGACCGCACAAGCTCTCACGAAAGACGGGTGAGCTTCGCGTTGCGATTACCGGAACGACTGTAGCGTTCGAGTCCTGGTATTCCGCAACTCCGCGTGAGCGCGCCCTGGCGGAAGCTCCTGCTGAACGACCGCTCCAGCTTTCAGCCGCACCGCAGCCGTCCGCGCAGCCACGAATCACGGTTGCGTATCAGGATGCAGACATCCGCGACGTCATCGCTGCCTTTGCGTCATTCTCAGGCCGCACTATTGTCATTGGGAAAGACGTGTCAGGAACTGTCACGGCTGAAATCCGTAACCAGCCCTGGGACGTTGCACTCCGCGCGATCCTGCAGGGACAGGGACTCGCCGCGTCCGAAGATGCCCAGTCGGGCATCATCACTGTAGACAGCTACAAGAACATCGCCTCCAAGCAGTCGTCGGAGCCGATGACCACTCAACTAATTCCGATCAACTACGCAAATGCTGGTGCTCTTGTCGGAACGGTAAAGGCACTTCTCTCCCGCGAATGCTCACCGGGCGGAGTTCCGGAAGCCGCACAGAATGCACAGACAAGCTGCTTCAGCCGCGGCAGTGTTGCAGTGGACACCGCAACGAACACGCTCGTCATCACCGAATCTCCAACAAGACTCGCCGAGCTGCTTGGATTTATTCGCAGCCTCGACGTGCGCACTCCGCAGGTAGCGATCAAGGCGAAGATCATTTTCGTCAATCGCACGGACATCGAAGAGCTCGGACTGACCTACGACATCGGCACGGGCACTGAGCAGTTCTTCAGCCGCCTGGTACAGCGTACCGATCCAACAACCACGGTCCCAGTCGACACAAACGGAGACGGAGTACCTGATGCCCTTGGCGGCGGCACTCCCTTTCAGGGTGATCGCATTCTCCTCGGCGGCAACGCGCTTTCAGCAATCGCCAATGCAAACGCACGGGTAACCAATCCCGCGCTCAGTCTGGTTTTCTCATCCGCACTTGGTCGTTTTCAGCTCACGAGTTTCCTGGATGCACTCCAGGAAGTGCGGTTGGCCGATTTGCAGGCAGAACCGAGCATTGTGACCCTCGATAATCGCAGAGCGGAAATTCTTGTGGGTCAGGAAATTCCGATTCGCGTCATCGATGCATCCGGTGGCGGCGGTGTCGCAGGAACCGGTCAGGTGCCGCGCGCGACGGTCCAGCTCAAGGAAGTCGGAATCATTCTCAGCGTAACCCCGCACATCACCAACAACCGCCAGGTTCTGCTGACAGTACATGCCGAAAATTCATCGGCGCAGCTCGCTTCATCGGATGTCGGGTTCATTTTCGGGAAGCAGCGGGCCGACAATCAGCTGCTTGTCGCCGATGGAGAAACGGCGGTCATTGGCGGGCTGACTGTTACGCAAGTCACCCAATCCAAGTCTGGTATTCCGATACTGGTCGATCTGCCATTTATCGGCAGGCTGTTCGGTGTCACAAGAACATCGCAGGAAAAACGGGATCTTCTCATTCTCGTCACGCCGCATATCGTCGATGAAGGCGATCGCGCGCGGGCGCGTCAGTAATCAGGACTGGAGCGATGGTGAAGTCAGTGAGATTGTTAGGTGTGTTCTGCGCTGCGATGATTGCAGTTGCGTGCGGCGAGTCAACAGCCAATGACGCCCTGGCCGACAAGGCCGCGCCCGCTGTAGATCTCATCGGGCCGACGGCCGCCGCAGCCGCATCCCTGCCAGACACAACGCTGTCGTTCAGTGTTCATGTCAAGGACAATCTCGGCATCAAGTCAGTGCATGTGGATCTCACAGGCGGACATGTGGCGAAATTCGATACCACATTCACCTCTGCAATTACCGACATAACCCTTCCCCTCACTTTCACCACGCGCAGGAGCGTTCCTGCCGGAACGCCAGTAACTGTAGTCGCAACCGCGACCGACGGTGCAGGAAACAGGTCGAAGGCGGATACACTGAGGCTCACGGTTGGTAATGTTCCGCCCGCTGAAGTAAAAATCACGAGTCCTGCAAGCGGAACTCTCGCTGTGGTTGGCAAGTCGCTCATCGTTTCGATCAGCGCACGCACCATCGTCAAGGTTCGCGCTGTTGGGTTCCGCACGACAGGCGCATTCGTCACAGCGGACTCGGTGCTCTTTGCAAATCCGCTCCGCGACACTGTTTCGATTCTCGACACGCTTGCAATCCCGGCGACGGTTACACCCGGCTCGACGACGATCACTCCATTCGTTCTCGACTCACTGGGCCAGCGAACAAACGGCCCTGCAGTCACAATCAGTGTTCAGTCTGCCGCGGCCGTGAATTCCACGCCGGTTGTCAGCTTCGGCCTCACTTCACGCGCCGAAGTGACTGACACGATTCACGTCGAAGCCACGGATCAAACAGGGATTACGGCGCTGGGCTATGAAGTGCGGCGGACGCCGGGAGGTGCTGTTGACTCACGCGATTCCGTAATCTCGAACGGTTCACTCACTTCGCAGCTTGCAACATTCCGCATGCGGCTGCCATACACGATCTTCCCGACAACGGTTTACGTCCAGGCATTCGCCAGGAACTCGAACGGGGTGCGCGCGTATGCGAAGCTCGCAGGCGCAATCGACAGAGTCGATACGGTCACCATCGTTGCCGGTACTACGCGCAGTCTTCCGCTTGGCGGACTCGTGGCGGACGCACTGTACCACACAGGCACCGACAGACTGTACCTGACGAACATTCTCAGGAATACAGTCGAGGTTTTCAATCTTGCGGATTCGACGTTCAAGTCTCCGATCGTTGTCGGCTCCCGTCCCTGGGGAATTGCGCCCTGGCCCACTGGCCGAACTGGTGCGATGGCGAACAGAATTCTCGTCGCCAATTCCGGCGGAACTGACATAAGCATCGTTGACGTCAACTCAGGAAGCGGCTCTGAGATCAGCAGGTACGAGCTCCCGAATATTGTTGCGTTCTCCGTTACAACGGTGACCTCGCAGACGAGCGGTCTCACTATTCAGCAGCGCACCAAGTACGACTTCAGCGATCGTCCGCAATTCCTGGCCGCTACCTGCACTGATGGTGGCGGCGGAACCTGCGGCGACGTGATAGTCGTGTACTCGACAACGCCGACTCCTGGTCAGTCGGCGCCATTCGGGGGACGCAACGGTACCGTTCGCTGGGAAAACCTGACGCAGCGTACTTCGCACCTGTTCTTCGAGCAGGCACTTGGACAAACCGCGGGCCGAGCGGACACGCTGGAGATCATTCGCGAGGACGCGAGCACTGGTGCACAAACGACGCTGCTTGCATATCGCGATGTAATCGGGCCACCGGGAAATCAGGTTACACTCTCGACGGTAGTCGATCTTCCGCTGCTGGCATTCCGCGACACGACATTCGTGCGCAACTCCGGAAATTTCCAGCGCGCTGTGTTCGGCGAGGGCGGCCCTGTGCTCGGAAGCCGCGCGCTGACATACGATGTGACTGCAGGCCACCCGATGGTCGCACTCCCGCTCGGCGGCACCGCGCCTCAGAACTCCATCGATCGCGGCGTCTCGCCTGCAACAAACGTCAGCGACTTCATCGCCAACACTTTCTCCCGCGTTCAGGGAGTTGCGATGAACTTCGATGGCTCACTTGCAGCCATTCGTGGTGATTCGACCTACATCCTCAGCAATTCGCTCCGCCTTCGCGGAATTCTGGCGACAACTTCGGGGAACGCGGGAATCGATTTTCATCCCCGCAACACGGGTGTGTCCTCGTTCCCGCTCTCCGCGCGCCTTGCATTTGCAGCTTCGTCCGAGCCGGTAATCGAGGTGTACGACACGAATTGCTACCAGCGCGTGACGACTGTGCCAGTTCGTGATCCAATCGTCGGACCGATCAAGGCCGCGATACGGCCATTCACGGGACAACTCGTGCTAGTCGGTGCAACAGCGCGCGGTGTTGTTATCGTCACTCTCGACAACACGTTCACTACGAGCTGCCCGTAAGGGACATTACTTCAGTTACACGTAGGACACGTAGCAGACACGTAGGGCACGTAGAACTGCCAAATTATGGGGGAACTGCACTTTCTTCAGTGTTGTTCCCCCTAGTTTTGCTTTTCTACGTGTACTACGTGCGGACTGCGTGTCCTACGTGTAACCAAATGGCTGTGGCCTCAATTCAATACGGAATGCGTACAGTTGTCTTATTTTGTCTTCGATGACACGCCTTCGCTTCACTACCGCTGGTGAATCTCACGGCACCGCTCTCGTTAGCGTGGTCGAGGGAATTCCGGCTGGCCTGCGGTTACTCGCAGAGGATGTGAATGCCGATCTCGCGCGCAGGCAGATGGGTCATGGGCGCGGACGGAGAATGCAGATCGAATCGGACGCTATCGAATTTCTTTCCGGTGTTCGAGCTGGCGAGACGATCGGCTCTCCAATCGCAATGCTGATACGCAATCGCGACTGGAAGAATTGGAGCGAGATCATGGATCCCGCACCGCGTCCTGAGGATCCGGAAAGGAAACGCAACGTCACCCGTCCGCGTCCGGGGCATGCTGACCTGAGCGGGATGCTCAAGTACGATCGGGACGACGCACGCGATGTGCTCGAGCGGGCATCGGCGCGCGAGACGACTGCGCGAGTTGCAGCCGGTGCCATTTGCAGGAAGCTGCTCGCCGATTTTGGGATTACAATCGGAAGTCATGTCGTATCGCTCGGCGGAATCGCGGCGAAGCGCCCGGACCAAATTCCGGCCGACCTCAACGCCGTCGCCGACGAGTCGCCTGTGAGAATGCTCGACCCGGGCGCATCTGCGGCAGTTGTAGCCCGCATCGATGAAATCAAGCGTGAAGGCAACACGCTCGGTGGTGTCTGCGAAGTGGTTTGCACCGGAGTCCCCGTCGGGATCGGCTCGCACGTTTCGTGGGACCGAAAACTTGATGGGCGCTTCGCAGCGGCGCTTATGTCCATTCCTGCTGTAAAGGGTGTCGAGATCGGAATTGGATTTGAGGCCGCGATGAAAACCGGCGCGGAAGTCCATGATGAAATAGATATTGCGCGCGCCTCGCCTCTCGCTGGCGGTGTGCGTCGAAGAACGAATCGCGCCGGCGGAGTTGAGGGCGGGATGTCTACTGGTGAAGCAATCGTAGTGCGCGTCGCGATGAAGCCAATCAGCACACTCATGCGACCGCTCGACACTGTAGATGTAAAAACAGGCAAAGCCGCGTCTGCGGTTGCCGAGCGCAGTGATGTGACTGCGGTTCCCGCGATGGGCGTGATTGCGGAGGCGATGGTCGCATTCGTTGTTGCCGATGCGATGTGCGAAAAATTTGGCGGTGATTCGCTCAGGGAAATGCGCCGCAACTATGACTCATATGTCGCGCGGCTTGGAGAGCGCATCCGCGACGCGGAGGCGTAACGCAGCACATCGTTCTTGTCGGATTGTCCGGGGCGGGTAAATCCACAGCTGGAAGGGCGGCCGCATCCAGGGCAGGTGTGCCTTTTATCGACCTGGACGAAGAGATCGAGAAGTTGGCAGGCAAGTCCATTCCCGCGATCTTCGAGACGCTGGGCGAGTCGGCTTTCAGGAAGATGGAAACCGGGGCTACCGAAGCAGCACTTGCGGGGGAGCCAGCCGTGATAGCATCGGGTGCGGGTTGGATTGCTACCGCGCGCAACAGGGCACTTTTGCTTTCTCGCGGGCGTATCATATACCTTAGAGTGAGTGCCGAGTCGGCGGCTTCAAGGCTTGGGGAAGGGCATGGGAGGCCGATGCTTGCGGGGGGTGCTACTATAGAGAGGCTGCGTCGGCTGGAGGCTGAGAGAGGCGCGTTTTATGAGCTCGCCGACGTGGCGTTGGATACGCAAGGCCTTTCACTGCAAGAAGTTACCGATAAACTTTCTGACCTTATCAAGGTCTTTAGAGAGGAAGAGTAGAAAGAATGGACGAAAGATTTCCGGTTCCGCAGACATTTAGAGTGATGGGTCCACACGAACGGGGTCGCTTTGCGCCCGAAGCGTGGGGCCACCTCCTGGCGCTCAATGGTTCTGGGGCGATCAATTCTGCGGAGCTCGAGCACATTATCGAGCGGGCGCTGATTCAGCTGGACGGACGAATCGCGCTCGACGACCTGCGCACTTTGCTGGAAGGATCCGGTCTCGACGATTCCGGTCCGACCAATGACAACCTGACGGTTCATTAATGGCGACTGCCAAGAAGAAAAGTGCGAAGAAGTCCGCGGCCAAAACCGCGACAAAGCGTGCTGCAGCCAAGAAAACGGCGACTGTAAAGAAACGCACAACGAAGGCGAAGCAGGCGGCTGCGGAAGAAGAGGAGTTTACCGCGGAGCCAGGGTCGACTTCACTGGTCATCGTCGAGTCGCCGGCCAAGGCAAAGACCATCGGCAAATATCTCGGGCGCAATTACCGTGTTCGGGCGACCATCGGTCACGTCCGCGACCTGCCTGAAAAGAAAATGGGCATCGATATCGAGAATGGATTCGAGCCGGATTACATCACCATTCCCGGAAAGGAAAAAACAGTAGCAGAGCTGAAGAGTGCCGCGCGTGATTCACGTGAAATCTTTCTCGCAACCGATCCTGATCGCGAAGGAGAAGCGATTGCGTGGCATGTAGCGGAGCAGATCAAGCGCAAGAACGGCGCACCCATCAGGCGCGTTCTTTTCCATGAGATCACGAAGGATGCTGTTCAGGCAGCAATCGCAAACGCGGGAAGCATAGATACCAAGAAGGTCGACGCGCAGCAGGCGCGCCGGGTGCTCGACCGCCTGGTTGGATACAAGGCGAGCCCTGTGCTCTGGAAGACTGTAAAGAAAGGAATTTCGGCGGGACGTGTCCAGACGGTCGCACTCCGCCTGCTCGTCGAACGCGAGCGTGAGATAAGAGCGTTCACTCCCGTGGAGTACTGGACGATTGCGGCCCATATGGAAGAGAACGGCCAGGCTTTTCTTGCCAAGCTTCATCACATCGACGGCAAGAAGCCGACGATCGGCACTGAAGCGGAAGCAAAGAAGATCGTCAACGATGTCTCGGCCAACACGACTTTCACTGTAACCGATCTAAAGAAACGCGAACGCAGGAAGAATCCGTCCGCGCCTTTCACTACGAGCACCCTGCAGCAGGAAGCAGCCAAGCGCCTTGGTTATGGTTCCAAGCGGACCATGCGTCTCGCGCAGGACTTGTATGAAGGTCTCGAGCTGGGTGAAGAAGGCGCAGTCGGTCTAATCACCTACATGCGTACGGATTCCACGCGCGTTTCGCCTGCGGCAGCAGAGCAGGGACGTGAGTTCGTGCGGGTCTGGTATGGCGCTGACCACCTGTCGTCCAGCGTCAATCTTTATGGCGATTCGAAATCCAAGAACACCCAGGACGCGCACGAGTGCGTCCGCCCAACTGATCCAACCCGTCGCCCGGACGCGCTTCGCGCGCTGCTCACGAAGCGTGGAAAGCTTGGAAAGGATGACGAAGCGCGCGTAAAACTGTACGAGCTTATCTGGCGCCGGTTCCTGGCTTCACAGATGGCTCCTGCGGTTTTCGACACGACAACAATCGATTTCGACCTTGGTCGTTACCTGTTCCGCGCCACGGGAAGCGTCATGAAGTTCGATGGCTACCAGGTGCTATACAAGGACATCCGTGAAGAGGGCGAAGGACGAGCGCTCGAGGATGAGCAGGGATTGCCTGCCGTCGAAAAGGGCGAAGCAGTGCCGGTCAAAGCCGTTCTTCCGACGCAGCACTTCACCGAGCCGCCTCCGCGTTTTTCGGAAGCAAGTCTGGTGAAG
The DNA here is from genome assembly GCA_031365555.1 of Gemmatimonadaceae bacterium. GTDB lineage: Bacteria > Gemmatimonadota > Gemmatimonadetes > Gemmatimonadales > Gemmatimonadaceae > UBA4720. The sequence continues at coordinate 8,419 of JANLYJ010000116.1, forward strand.
GAGCTCGAGCGCCTGGGAATCGGGCGGCCGTCAACATACGCGTCGATCATCTCGACCATTGCCGAGCGGCGGTATGCGCTCATCGAGCAGCGTCGCTTTTTCCCAACTCCCCTAGGGGAGCAGGTTGAAAAGGTGATGGTGAAGAATTTCCCCGACGTCTTCAATGTCCAGTTCACATCGCACATGGAAAGCGACCTCGACAAGGTCGAGGAAGGCGATATCGACTGGCGCGTCATGCTGCGCGACTTCTACACGCCCTTCGAGCTCTCGGTCAAGAACACCAACGTTGAAGAGTTGATCGCGGAAGCGCATGATCTTTCCGCGCTTGCGACCGAGCGCTGCCCGGACTGCGGCGGCAAGCTGGTTGCCCGTGGTGGATTCTTCGGTCCGTTCATCGCGTGCGAGAATCATCCGAAGGAGTGCAAGTTCACGCGCCCGCTGCGTGGTGACAGAAAACCCGCCGAACCCACAAATGAGATTTGTCACGAGTGTGGCGAGATGATGGTAATTCGTCACGGTCGGTCGGGCGAGTTTCTCGGATGCAGCAAGTTTCCAAAGTGCCGCGGAACGCGCTCGATGCCTACGGGCGTCAAGTGTCCGAAAGATGGCGGTGACATCGCCGTCCGCCGCTCGAAGAAGCGTGGTAAGCCGTTTTATGGCTGCTCGAATTATCCCAAGTGCGATTTCGTTATCTGGGATCGTCCCGTCGCGGAAGCCTGCCCCGAATGCCAGTACCTCGGCGCCGAAGTAAAAACCAACCGCACGCGCGGCGAGTATCGTCGCTGCATCAACTGCGCGAATGAGTGGGACGTCGTGCAACCGGTTGAGATCGAGGCGGTGGCGAGCTAAGTACCAAAAGCTTTTGCCACAGAGACCTCAGAACGACATATGAGCATGTGCTTAGAAGTTTTTGGGGAACGCCACTCTGGAAGCCGGGAGTAGTTCCCCAAAAAAAGCCTGCACCAATACGCTCTAATGTTGTTCTGCGGTCTCTGTGGCAAAAGCTTTTCAAACAGCCATGATCGCGACTGTTAAATTGACACCAGTGACCAATTCCGGAAGAATTACAGTCGTCGGTGGCGGACTAGCCGGTTCCGAGGCCGCATGGCAACTCGCTACTCGGGGCATCGATGTGCTTCTGTGCGAGATGCGTCCGGTCCGCAAAACTGCTGCGCATCAAACTGAAAGACTCGCCGAGCTCGTCTGCTCGAACACATTCAAAAGCACTGAAGTCACCAACGCGCACGGACTGCTGAAGGCGGAAATGCGCGAGCTGGGATGCATGATCCTAGAGTGCGCAGATGAAGCACGAGTTGCTGCCGGAAGTGCACTGGCTGTTGATCGCGATGTGTTTTCGATGGCCGTCACGGCGCGCCTTGAGAGTCAGCCGCGCATCGAGATAATGCGTGAGGAAATCTCGGTACTGCCAGATCCGGGTCTCGTTGCGACCGGCCCGCTGACTTCGGACGCACTGGCCACCGCCATCGCGCAGAAGCTTGGCGTAAATGGACTCGCCTTCTACGATGCAATCGCGCCTATTGTAAGCATCGAGTCGATAGATGAATCCATTGTGTTTCGTGCCTCGCGGTATGGAAAGGAGACAATGGATGGCGAAGAGGACGGCGCTTACCTGAACTGTCCGATGAACCGCGAGCAGTA
>JANLYJ010000120.1:0-2292 GCA_031365555.1 Gemmatimonadaceae bacterium
TCTCAACTTCCTAGTGAAGATATCACCGAGCTCACCGACCGCTGAGTTCCCCTGCATGATCGCCGAAGAGACCCCGGTAGTCGGGCACGTCGCAGCGAAAGCTGGCTTTATCGCCATGACGGGACACAACTAGCGAGCTTGAAGGCGCGCTATGGGATTCTTGCGTTCACGCTGTACCGCAAGGCCTTGCGTGGATCGGGATGTCAGTGTGCCTAGCCTATTCCGTGGTCGACTTCCAGACCGACGACTAGAAGTCGCTTTCATAGAGAACGCGGTAGCCAATATGTCAAAGGAAGAGCATGATATCGGGGTTCTCAGGCTGGCCCATGCCGGAGCGGTTCCGAACACGAGTACCGGTTGATGTCTGATTCGGGGACTGGAAATCTCCTCTCTCAGGCTATGTCAGGGAACTTTACCCTCTGTACCTCAAACAAGCCGCGGCGATCAAGGGCAAAACTCTAATGCAGTACAAACGGACAGAGTAGCTCTGCGCGGCCAGACCTTCCAGGAGAACATATATGCTGAAAGTAGCGATCATCACCGGGAGCACCCGTCCCGGTCGCAAGAGCGAGGCCGTCGCACGTTGGGTCTATGACATCGCTGCGAAACGGAGCGATGCATTGTTCGAAGTCGTAGACATCGCGGCCTTCGATTTGCCACTCCTCGACGAGGCGCTTCCTCCCATGATGAACCAGTACGCGAAGCCGCACACCAAGGTTTGGGCCGCAAAGATCGCTACCTTCGACGCATTCGTGTTCGTGACGCCTGAATATAACCATTCGACTTCCGGCGCGCTGAAGAACGCGATCGACTTTCTCTTTCGCGAGTGGAACGACAAGGCCGCCGGGTTTGTCGGCTACGGCTCCGTCGGTGGAGCGCGTGCTGTCGAGCAACTACGACTCGTCATGGGCGAGATCAAGGTCGCCGACGTCCGGGCTCAAGTCGCCCTGTCGATGTATACCGATTTCGAAAATTTCTCTACTCTGAAGCCCGGTCCTCAACAGGAGGCGGCGGTCAACGCGATGCTCGATGACCTCGTCCCCTGGGGTCAGGCGCTACAGACCATGCGAGCACGAACAAAAGGGTCCGACCATTCCGAGAATGAAAATATGACATAAAATCATGACCTCTCCACAATGGCATAACAAACTGGAGTCAGTATGAGACTGGCGGTCATGCCGATCATCAGGCCAACGGCTTGCTGGCTTCGGATCGTTCATTGCCTGCGCGCGAGAATGCGGCCCTTGCCGGTGGCCTTATTGGTATCCGCCTGTGCGGCACCCTCGCAGCAGGATTGGAGACGTTATGCCAATAAGGTTAGCGATGCGTCTCTCATTGCTGAGCTTCGAAAGCTGGCCGGCACACCGGAAGAAGTGCTCGGGAATCCTGAACTGCTGTCTATGACGCTGGGTTTGCTTGGCGCGGACTATCGTATTTGCGCGAGCTTCCGCTATCAGAAATTACCGCCGCTGCCGCTGCCTATCCATGTTTTTGGCGGGCGCGCCGATGAGATTCACGTATCCAGACTCGAAGCGTGGCAACTTGAAAGTACCGCGAATTTCTCCCTGGATTGGTTCGATGGCGGCCATTTCTTTTTTCGGCAGCACGAAGAAACATTTCTTTCCGCTCTGGCACAACGTCTGGCGGGAGATTCCATCAAGTTACCCGATGTACCCCATGCAGCGCTTGCCTCTGCCTGAAACCGTTCCTTCCGGCGTCGAAGTCTGGTTACTTAAAATGAATCTGCAGACGCCGGTACCGCATTCAGATCTGTTTCTGCTGAGCGAGGATGAACACGCCTACGCATCACGGTTTCGCCGGCATGAAGACCAGGTACGTTACGTCGCAACGCGGGCGGCTTTGCGGCGAATACTGGCCTCGCGACTAAAGTTGCCGCCGGACGTACTGCGGTTTGTTACAAATCGCCATGGCAAGCCTTCTCTACAGGACGATGCGGGGATCGAGTTTAACGTTTCGCATGCCGGTTGCTTTGCACTGATTGGACTTTCGACAAGCGGACAGGTTGGTGTGGATATCGAATATCGCCATCGCGGGATCGATGCAAAAAGTCTGGAGGCATATGTTTTTTCCCCATTGGAGCGCGAATCCGGATTGACAACAGATGAAGACTTTATTGAACGCTGGGTTGTAAAAGAATCGGTGTTGAAAGCCCTGGGTGAGGGAATTTCCGAGCATTTGCAGACTATTTCCATTCTGCCAGGTAAGGGGGAATGCTACCGGATCGAACATGACCGTCCTGAGTGGGCGGGCATACAGGCTTGGTCCATTGAG
>JANLYJ010000129.1:0-4162 GCA_031365555.1 Gemmatimonadaceae bacterium
TCCGACGAGCGGAGTGCGTGGATTGAGAAGCGGCACGGCCTGACGCTGCATGTTCGAACCCATGAGTGCGCGGTTCGCGTCATCATGCTCGAGGAATGGAATCAGAGCCGCAGCAATTGATACGAGCTGCTCCGGCGCGACGTCCATGTAGTCGATTCGGTCCGGCGCGAGCAGAGGTACGTCGCCGCGCTGGCGGCAGAGCACCAGCTCGTCAACGAACGTTCCGTCCGGATTCAACGGCGCATTTGCCTGTGCGATCGTGATGTCTTCTTCACGGTTCGCATCGAGCCACTCGATTTCATCGGTCACCTTTCCGTTCTTGACGACACGGTACGGGGTCTCGATGAAGCCAAGGTCATTCACCTGCGCGTAGCAGGCGAGCGACGTGATAAGTCCGATGTTCGGACCTTCAGGCGTTTCAATCGGGCACATGCGGCCATACTGCGAGTAGTGCACGTCACGGACTTCGAAGCCCGCGCGCTCACGCGTAAGACCACCAGGTCCAAGCGCCGAGAGACGACGCTTGTGCGTCAGTTCTGCGAGCGGATTCGTCTGATCCATGAACTGCGACAGCTGCGACGATCCAAAGAATGCCTGGATGACGGCGGAGACAGTGCGCGCGTTCACGAGATCGTCGAGCGAAATCTTCTCGGGATCCGTGTTGATCGACATGCGCTCCTTGACCAGGCGCGCCATGCGTGAAAGTCCAACTGAGAACTGATTCGCGATCAGCTCGCCAACCGACCGAATGCGGCGGTTACCAAGGTGATCGATGTCGTCCGTGTAACCGCGTCCCTCGTGGAGCTCTACGAGATAACGGATGATTGCGATGAAATCCTCGCGTGTGAGAACTGTCTCACCTGCGGGGCGATTGGTTCCGAGACGCTGGTTGATCTTGTACCGGCCAACGCGGCCGAGATCATAGCGCTTCGGCGAGAAGAAGAGACGCTCGAGCGCCTGCTTTGCGGTTTCGCGATTCGGCGCGTCACCGGGACGAAGCAGCGAGTAGATCTGCTTGAGTGCTTCTTCGTCGGTGTGCGTCGGATCCTTCGCAAGTGTGTTGCGAATCAGCATCGATTCGGCGCGTCCCGAGGGGACGAACACCTGCACGCGCACGATTCCATTCTTCCTGAGCTTGTTGATGCGGGTTTCGTTCAGCTGCTCGCCCAGCTCGGCGATCACTTCACCCGTTTCCGGAGCGACTGCGTCGATGGCAAGCACACGCTTCGACTCGCGCTCACCACGATCGATTGCATCCAGCTCGCTGCGGAGATCGACAGTCGTATAGGAAGCGAAGACCTTGATCTTCGGAATCTTGTGACGGATGAGACGGGCAAGAACGTCTTCGGTCAGCTCATCGCCTTCCTTGACGAGAAGATCGGCTTCGTCAGCTTCACGCTTGAGACGCGCCTTCTTGGTTTCCTTCTTTTTCTTCTTGCCATCAGTCGGCTCCTCGACCGCCAGGACTTCACCCGCGAGGGTTACGTCTTCGGCGATGATTGCACCAAGCACTTCCTTCTGATCTATGCGGGACTCGCGTTTCCGGACCAGGTCCAGGTCGCGAACCGCGAAGAAGAGGCGAAGGATTTCCGAATTGGTTCCGTAGCCGAACGCGCGGAGAAGCGCGGTGGCCGGGAACTTCTTCTTCTTATCAATATGGACGTAAACAACGTCATGAATGTCGACAGTGAAGTCGACCCACGATCCGCGGAACGGGATGATGCGGGCGCTAATGAGCCGCTGTCCGTTCGGGTGCGTCGACTCTTCGAAGACGACACCAGGCGACCGGTGCAGCTGGCTGACGATTACGCGCTCCGCTCCGTTGATCACGAAGGTTCCGAGTGGCGTGAGCAGTGGAAGCTCACCGAGATAGACTTCCTTCTCGATGATGTTCTTCGGCCGCTTGACGCCGGTTCCGGGCTTCTGATCCGCAGTTGCGAGAATTTCCTCGAACACGATGAGTTGCAGCGTCGCTTTTAGCGGCGCCGAATACGTCATGTCGCGCTCGATGCATTCCGCTACCGAGTACTTCGGCTCGCCAAGAGTGTAACTCTTGAACTCGAGCGAGAAGTTCTCGTGGACATCGGAGATCGGAAAAAGGTCCTTGAAGACACGCTCGAGGCCAATGTCTTCAACGTTTTTAGAAGCTGCATCCCGCTGTAGCAGGGCTTCGAAAGCCCGCGTCTGGATGTCCAGGAGATGAGGCATAGTCATCCCCTGATCGAGCTTCGCGAAAGAAATCTGATTCATCAATTCAGGCATTTATCACCCGAGGCACAAAGAGCCCCACGCCGAGCGTTCCGCGAAATTTTCGCGGTGCCCGGGAGGAGCGAATATGAAATTTTTTTGGAGCGGCTGAGGCTGTTCTTTTTCGTATGCATGTAATCGAGTCAGAGTAAGGAAGTTTTGGGGAGCGACCGGAAACCCGGCCGCTCGACCCAAGACCACACTTACTTGACTTCGACTTCTGCGCCCTGCTCTTCCAGCTTCGCCTTCATTGAAGCTGCTTCGTCCTTGGTCACGCCTGCCTTCACGGCCTGCGGTGCGCCATCAACGAGATCCTTCGCTTCCTTGAGGCCCAGGCCGGTCAGCTCGCGCACGACCTTGATGACCTGGATCTTCTTCGCGCCTGCTGCCTTGAGGTTGACCGTGAACTCGGTCTGCTCTTCGGCTGCTGCCGCTGGTGCTGCACCTGCGCCTGCTCCACCTGCTGCTGCTGCCGGAGCCGCTGCGCTGATGGTGACGTTGAACTTCGTCTTGAAGTTTTCGATCAGGTCGGCGAGGTCAAATACCGACATGTTGCCGATTGCTTCGAGGATCTCGTCTTTGCTAAGAGTTGCGTTCGCCATTGTAATTATTCTCCGTGAATTGAGGCGCCTTCGCGCTGTGACTTGAGCGCGTCGAGCGCGCCTGCAAACATGTACATCAGACCGTTGAGCGCGCCCACAAAGGCGGCCATCGGGGACTGCAAACCGGCACCAAGGTCGGCCAACATCTGCTCACGCGACGGCATGGATGCGAGTCTCTTCACCTGTGCGGTGTCGAGCGCGCGTCCTTCCAGCATTCCGCCCTTAACTTCAGGCTTCTGCTCGAATTCCTTCGCGAAATCCGCCAGCACTTTCGCAGCTGCTACCGGATCCTTTCCTACGACGAGACCTGTAGGGCCTTTGAGCTTCTCCCCAACAAGTCCGCTTTCATTCACCGCCCTTAGCGCCAACGTGTTCTTGATAACGACGTAATCCATGCCTGCCTTCTTGAGGCGGCGGCGAAGATCGGTCATGCGCTTCACGTTCAAACCGGTGAAGTCGGTGTAATAGAGCGAGGTTGCGTCCTTGAGCTTTGCGCTCAGGTCGCTGACGATCTGCTCCTTGTCGGCTCTTTTCATTATGGGTTACCGGTAAGGAGTAGTGTCGATCTTGATGCCAGGTCCCATCGTGCTCGAGATCGTGACGTTCTTCACGTACACGCCCTTCGCTGCATTGGGCTTGGCGCGGACAATCGTATCGATGAAAGCCGTGTAGTTGGTCTCGAGCGCATCCTGCGAGAAGGAAACTTTTCCAATCGCAGCGTGCACATTGCCGCTCTTGTCGACGCGGAACTCGATCTTACCAGCCTTCACTTCCTTCACCGCACGGGCGACGTCGAACGTCACCGTGCCTGCTTTTGGATTCGGCATGAGTCCACGCGGACCGAGGATGCGTCCGAGCTGACCGAGCTGTCCCATCTGATCCGGTGTCGCGATCAGGACATCGAAGTCCAGCCAGTTTTCCTTGATTTTCGCAAGGAATTCCGTGCCGACGAAATCAGCGCCCGCTGCCTCTGCTTCGCGCGCTTTTTCACCGGCGGCGATTACGAGGACGCGAACAGTCTTACCAGTACCGGCCGGAAGAACGACGGTTCCACGCACAACCTGATCGGCGTGACGTGGATCTACGCCGAGTCGCACTGCGACTTCGACGGTCTCATCGAACTTTGCGAACGCGGCCGACTTTACGAGCTCGATCGCCTTGCGCGGCTCATACTGCATCGCGATGTCACGCTTTTCAGCGGCAGCGCGGAACTTCTTTCCATTTGTGCGCATTAGTCCCTCACCTCGACGCCCATGGAGCGCGCGGCGCCGGCGATCATCGCCATTGCCGACTCTATGGAGTCGCAGTTGAGG
>JANLYJ010000208.1:0-1670 GCA_031365555.1 Gemmatimonadaceae bacterium
CAGGATGTCATCACCGACTTCCGCTCGGCGGAAGGCGACAAGATCGACTTCGCGCATGCTTCGGGTGTCGATCAGTTCAGCGATCTGAAGATCTCCGACAACGCCGACGGTAACGCAGTTGTCCACTTCGGAACAGAATCGATCACGCTTGATGGCTTGAGCTCCAACGACGTGCACGCTTCGGACTTCACCTTCCACGCCTGAGCCTAATCAGCTCGGACGCATGAAAAAGGAGATCTGCGCCAACAAACCTGGATCGGGGACACCCGATCCAGGTTCATGGCGTTGAAATTGATGCATGTTTTTTAATTGAACGACATTTAAAACATGCGTTTCGAGTGCCGGAATAGCCTCCAGAGGCCCGAATTACCGGCAATTTCCTGTTCCCGGCGAAACAGCGGAGCCCGTCTGGCCATGGGACAAAGTGGGCAGAACACACCTGCACCCCAGTCCCTACCGAGGTCATGCCATGAAAGATCGCCAAAAATCGCCGCTCACCGAAGCCAAGGCAGCCTGCCGCCCGGTGTTCGTCGCGATTGCCATCATGAGCATCTTCATCAACTTGGCCATGCTTTCGCTGCCGCTGTATTCGATCCAGATCAACGACAGGGTGATCGCCAGCCGCAACGCCAGCACGCTGGTCATGCTGAGCCTGATCGTGCTGGTCTTTCTCGCGTTGTATGCAGCGCTCGAATATGTCCGCTCGGGTCTGCAGCTCAAGGCCGGCATCCTGTTCGACGCCCGCCTTCGCACCGCACTGTTCGATTGCCTGCTGCGCGCTGAATCGGCAGGTGTCCCGGTCTCCGGCGTGCAGATGCTGCGTGACGCCGACACGGTGCGCGACGGCATTTCATCTGGCGTAATCGGCACGCTCTGCGACGTCCCCTGGATCCCGATCTTCGTCGGCTTGTGCTTCATGCTCCACCCCATCCTCGGGCTGGTGGCCTTGTCCGGCGCCGTCATCCTCTTTTCGCTCGCTCTGATAACCGAAAAGATCACCAAATCAGGTATGCAGGAAGCCGGCCGCTTGTCGTCGGAAGCCTCGAGCTTTGCCGCGTCCGTGCTCAAGAATGGCGAAGCCGTGCGCGGCCTCGGCATGGGCAACACGGTGCGCGACCGCTGGGGCATCACCCAGGCGGCGGCGGTTGCCTCCATGGTGTCATCAAGCGAACGTAGCGCAGCCATGATGGCGGTGACGAAATTCGTGCGCATGCTGGTGCAGACCGGACTGATGGGTGCGGGCGCTTACCTCGCCATCCAGCAAGAAATTTCGCCCGGCATCATGATGGCCTCGTCGATCCTGATGGGCCGCGCCTTGTCGCCGGTCGAGCAGTTGGTCGGCAAATGGCGCACTTTGCTGAAGCTGCGCGAGGCGCATACCCGCCTGAACCAGCTTTTTGCCGCGCTGCCGCAGCAATCCGAGCAGACACAGTTGCCGGCACCGCAGGGCCAGCTGTCGGTCGAGAACATCGTCGTGCTGCCGCCGAGCGGCGGGCGTCCGGTCGTCAAGGGCGTCAGCTTCGCCATCGAACCCGGCGAGATCGTCGCCGTGGTCGGCGCTTCAGGCAGTGGCAAGTCGAGCCTGGCACGCGCCATCGCCGGTGTGTGGCCGGTCATGCAAGGCACCGTGCGCATCGACGGCGCCGATTTCAAACAGTGGGACGTGAACC
>JANLYJ010000218.1:0-2297 GCA_031365555.1 Gemmatimonadaceae bacterium
GTTCCAGCCACGCAAGATCCAGCGCTCCGGATTGTGGGAGGCGGTCGAAGGCCGGGTACTGATCTACGTTCACAAGGAAAAAATGCTGCAAGCCGTGGAGGAACGACATCCTGCCCGTCGTTATGTGATGGTGGATGACAAGCTGCGTATCCTTGCTTCGATGAAAAGTAACATGGGGGCGCGCCTGACTACCGTCTTTCCTCGGCAGGGTCATTACGCCCACGATCCCGCTAACGCTGCTTTATATCCACCAGCCGATATCACCCTTGAGCGCATAGGCGATCTGATTCATTGCGATTTCAGTTGACGGGATCAGTAAGCCACCGGGACAACGCCTTAGTATCCGTTTGGTATTGGTTAAGCGGGTTCTGCTGCGCATGTATCAAACAGCATCTGCCGCAGCAAAGTGGGCCATCTGGTCTGCGTATGCCTTCACAAAGGAGGGGCGGGCCGTGGCGCGCGCTACGTAGTCGCGACAAGCGGGATATTTCGCTAGCCCGTCGAACCGATCGACAAGGCGCAGCACATCCGCCATGAGGATGTCGGCGACGGAAAATGTTCCCGCCACCCATTCGCTTCGTGCCAGCACCGGCTCCAGGAACCCGAGCCGGGACTTCTTGAGGAACTCGTCGAAAAACTTCCATGCCGACGTGTCACGGGCTTCACCCGTGGACATCAATAGGGACCAGGGCAGGCTCGCCATCTCGACTGAATTGAGCGCCGCGAACAGCCATTCTTTAACATCACTGCGACCGTGCGGATCGACAGGCATCAGCGCGTCACTGCGCTCGCCTAGATGAAGAAGGATCGCGCCACTCTCGAAGATTGAGATGTCTCCATCGGTCAACCACGGTACTTGGCCGAAGGGCTGGTGCGCGAAATGCTCGGTATTCCGAGCGCGAAATGGCACGCTCGTGACGCGATAGGGCAACCCGGCCTCTTCCAGTGCCCAACGCACCCGTATGTCACGCACATAGCCGCGCGGCACTTCAGGAACCCGATCGAAGGTGGTGAGAATCAGATCGGCCATTTGGGATCTCCGGGAAAATTGATATATTCATCGAGGAAGCTTCTCCAGCCTTCATCGTGACTTTTGCGCGCTTCTTCGTCGGGAAGATGTTCGTGGATCAGCGTCAGTTCGGTGCCGCCGTCAAACGGCTCAAGCAGAAACGTAACCAGCGACTCCCGTTCTGGCATCCCAGTCCATTCCCAGGTACTACTTCACCGGAGTGGAATAGTACCGCTGGCTACTCAACTCATGCCTCTGCCATTTACTTTGACGCTGCCTCACGCGCTCCTGGGAATCAACCTCCTGCACCGGCGCATTTCTCCTCTCGGCCCGCTCTTTCCGCGCTTTCCTGCCAACCCGGCGTCTTTCCTCCGTAGCTTTCTGCTGCGGATCCCAGGGTCTCGCCTCCCACGGCTTTGTCTGGCTCTCCTCCTTCCCCTGCTCCCAAGGCCTGACCTCCCACGGCCTTATCTCACTATTCTGGCTATTCACCTGCCCCTGCTGCCTTCCCCGCTGTCTCGCCCGGCTGCTCTCCTTTCCCTGCTGCTGTGCTCCCTGTTTCAGTTGCTCCTTCTCCGGCACGGGTTTCGGCGCAAACATGTCCTCATATGCCAGGGCCGGCTGCAAACTTAAGGCAGCCAGGGTAGCGAATGCTATCCAGAACGCTTTCATAGTCAATGCTCCTCTACTATTGATGTTCATTCCGTTTTAATCCTGATACCCGCTCCGCCAACGCCCAGAGGTAACGAAGGGCCATGTTTATTCAATATTTACTTGTCAGCAATAGCAACTGTTGCAGTCGGAGGATACGTGATCTCCAGGTCCTTCGTCCTGGCCCAAGGGGTCATGGCGTGCAGCTTGCGCCCTTTGGTGCTGACAATATCTTCCACTCGCACGCCGCGAAGCATAAGCGCATCGGCGATCAATGAACGATGGCAGCGCCAAGGAACCGCTTCGGCGCACATCAGTGCACAGCGCTCGCGCGAGACAAGATCCATAACTTCCCGCACATTTTTGGTAAATTCCGGGGTTTGCATATAATCAGCAAAGCCGCGAAAAGACGCATTGCGCCAGCCACCGTTGACTGAATCCCTATGGGCATGCCGCAATCCGCCGAGCCCGGGCATATGCGTATAATTAATACCAATAGCCCGCAATGAAACTGGTAAGGTCTCTTTGTTGAATTGAGGATTTTGCCGTGAACGCGGAACAGTACGCACGTCAAGTACGTGGGTAACCTCATTTATTTTCAGCAGGCTGACAAATTCATCCAGTGAATGGGTTGAGT
>JANLYJ010000280.1:0-1883 GCA_031365555.1 Gemmatimonadaceae bacterium
CGGATGTGCCAGCCGAGTGCAGGAGATGGCTGTGAGCGGGCCGAAGGCAGTGCAACGTGGCGTCTGCCCTTGGTCGTTGTCGGCCCACCCTTTCCTCCAGTGCCTTTTCTTCGGAACAAAAGGCATCGTTGTCATCGTAGAGCCAGCGATTCCCAGAATGTGCGCGTGATTGTTCACCAGATATGCTTCGTTCCGGATGTCTGGATTCTTCACGAGCCCCGGAAAAAACGGCCTCATGGTTTCTTCCAGTCGGTGTGCCCGAATAACTGCGCCTCAGTTAGCGCCGGGGTCTTTCGTGCCGCTCGTGCCCGCGCAGTCCCGAAGACGTTGTAACTCGGACAATACAGTTTGCTGAAGTCGTTCAGTGACTCGCTCGCCCCGAGGCAAAGTGTCCACGGCGCCGCCCTCATCGAAGTCAGTACGGCTCGCTTGAAGTCTGGATACTGACGGAAAACGAGAGCCTGCCCCGGTTCCGTCGCATCAGGCGAAGCAGCGTAACTGATCGACCAATCACCCTGAGAGTCGAAGGCTTCGATTGCGAGCGGCCTGTTCAGATCGCACCACACACGCCCGTTCGGACCCCAGTATCCGCCCTTCACTTTGCGAACACCAGCGTCATTGCTAACCGAGAACACACCGCAGTGGACGTAGCCGGGATTTTGTGCGTCGAGCCCTGCCTCGTTACTGAACCCGATAATTTCTGCGCTCCCCCTGCCGTGCATCTGAATCGCTGCGCCGACACCGGGTTTAAGCGGGCCAGCAAACGAAGATTCGCCAAGCACGGTCAAGTTCCCTCGAATGACCACATCCCCATCGAACGTCTGCCCGTTACCGATCACAATAACAGGCGGTGGAGCCGGGGCCGTGCCACTGACATAAACCCATCGCGGGTCATTGAGGGCGAGCGGCTGATTCGTCACTGGGTCGCGCTGGTCGATGATGGTCAGATATGCGTATAGGTCGTTTCTGTTCGGGTCAGTCGTGCCGCTGTAGAACCACAGCTTCGCCGCGTCGATAATGTCGCGGTCTCCGTACGAATAGATGTTCGCGGAGAGAGCGGCAGAAATCCGGTCTCGCTGTGACGCAACAGGAAGCCCGGACGCAACTGCCAGATTCATCGAAGCCTTGACACCGGAAATCTGCGCCGCCGTGAGCGGAGCCCCTGTGAAGGCTGCGAGTCGCGGCATCGAGCGGTTCGTCGCGAGCGCACCCTTCACGTTCTGCAAATCACCATCAATCGCCGCGATACCCACTCGTACCTGATAGTCCGAGAGGAAAAGAGGGTAGCGACCGCCGAGAATGGCGTTCGCCGGAACCAACGATGCCGCCAATTGACCCGAAGACATTCCCGAGAACTTCGTGCCGACGATAACCTTCAGTGAATCGTTCTGCGCCTTCAGGGCCTCGAACTCAGCCCGCGTAACCGTCTGCGCTCGCGCAGAAGATGTCCCGAGGAGCAAGGCGGCTAGTAAAAGCAATTTTCTCATAGTAAAACTCCTGTCAGGTAGGCATTTGTCCGTACTTCTGAACTTCTTCCGTGGTCAACTCACGGGGCATGAATAGTTCGATGTGCGGATAGTCGTGAAGTCCAACCTCGTCGCGCATATCTTGATTTCTGTTCCAGTCGAGTCCGTCGCGCACGCGAATCTTGAGGTCGAAAGCGGCGGCCCACATCATTCCCTTCAGGTAAACGATTCGTTCCAGCGCCCGGACGTTCTCGCCCCAGTCAATCGGGAACGGCATCACGTCCGCGGCATAACTCGGCCAACGATTGTGGTTCGAGTTCGGCCACTGCTTCTTTGAATTGCCTTTCGCGTACGCGATATTCTGTGCCGTCTTCCCGCGAAAACCCTCGACAATCTGGAAATCCGTCATGCGAATCG
>JANLYJ010000285.1:0-2812 GCA_031365555.1 Gemmatimonadaceae bacterium
CGCGCGCGCACATCAGGTGAGACCGACGGATTCGTGAAAATCATTCGCGATGCGAAGTACGGAGAAATTCTGGGTGCGCACATTGTCGGGGCGCATGCGACGGAGCTTCTGCATGAGCTCGCAGTGGCTCGGGAGAATGAGTACACGGTGGAGGAAGTGGATCTCGCCATCCACGCGCATCCGACACTCTCGGAAGCGATTGCCGAGGCATGTTTGGATTCGCTCGGCCGCGTCATCCATGCATAACGAGTGAGTGATTCTACGATTCAGAAACTGCAACTTAAGAACTTCAAGCTGGGAGCAGCTCGCTTGCAGCCTGCAGCCTGGGGCCCAGCTCCCGGCAGGCCCCAAGCCGCTAGCTCTCAGCGTGCTGCTCCCAGCTTGAAGTTTTTAAGTTGCAGTTTTACCGTGCACCGAGTGAAGCCGTAGGAACATTCTCCCGCTCCAGCGGCGCCCCGGCTTTCCGAACCACATACGCCTCCATCGCGAAATACTCCGGCAGCCCCAGCCTGTCCACTGTATCCGCCGTAGCACGGTTGCGATCCTCAACCCGCTGCCAGAATTCGCGATCGTCCTGGCCGGGGAAGGGCGCGCGGTCTTTTTGACTCTGGTGCTTGAAGATTGCGAGCTTCTTTACACGCAGCTCATCTTCCGAAAGCGGAACTAGCACGTCGGCTTCGCCTACACCCCATTCCTGCCATGCGCCGCGGTAGTACCAGATCTCCGGCTGCTCGCCCGAGTACTGACCAAGCGCGAGCAGGACTGATTCCATGCACATGCGGTGCGTGCCGTGAGGATCGGTTAGATCCCCGGCGACGAAAACGAGATCCGGCTTTCTTTCTTCGAGCAGCTCGAGCGTGATGCGCACATCTTCGGGTCCAATTGGATCCTTGCGCGTTTTTCCCGTCTGGTAGAAGGGAAGATTGAGAAAGCGCGCCTGATTGCGGTTCATTCCGAAAGTTTCGATGCCTGAAACTGCTTCGGCTTCGCGAATGTCCCGCTTGATCGCCTGCACTTCGTCGATGTCCACGTCGCCTGGCTGTTTCACTTCCAGAAACCGCTCGACTTTCTGTACAAGCGGCTGGTTGCTCGAACCGCCATTGGAGAAATCGCGCCCGAATCTTCGGAGAAAATCCACGTATCGCCGGACTTCATGGTCAAACACTGCAATGTTGCCCGAGGTCTGGTAGGCAACGACAATGTCGTTTCTGTTCTGATGCAGCTTGTGCAGGATGCCACCCATCGAGATGACGTCGTCGTCAGGGTGTGGCGAGAACACAACGATCGATTTTCCTGCAGGCAGCTTGCTTCTGCCGCGTATCTTTGAAATCAGCGCATTGAAAACTTCACCGTTCAGCGGCCCGGCAGTTCGGTGGCGCGCGAGCAATGAGCTGAGGTGATGCTCCCGATAGTCGAGACTATCGAGCTTCAGCACTGACTTGCCAGTCGCCTGGCTCAGCCAGATCACAGCGTCGATCTCTCGCTGCGTTGTCCATTCGACTTCACCGATAACCCAGGGCGTGCGAATACGCGTGAGGTCTGCTGCCGCTGCGTGATCGAGATAGAAGGTGACGTTGTGGTGCTTCTGGAGATATGTCGCTGCGACGTCCGGGTCAGGTTCTCCCTCTACCGCGCGTCTTACGATTGCCGATTTATGCTCACCAGTTGCTATCAGCGCAATTTCACGCGCTTCCATGATCGAGGCGACGCCCATCGTGATTGCTTCGGTGGGAACATTGTCTTCCCCAAAAAAATCAGCAGCAGCATCGCGTCGCGTTATGGTGTCGAGCGCAATTCGGCGTGTCCGTGAATCGACGCCTGAGCCCGGCTCGTTGAATCCGATGTGGCCTGTCTTGCCGATGCCGAGCAGCTGGATGTCTATGCCGCCGGCCTCCCTGATTGCGTGCTCATATTCAGCGTTTGCATGGTCGATCCGGTCGCGATCGACCTGTCCGTCGGGGATGTGGACGTTGTCGCGATGAATGTTGATGTGCTCGAACAGGTTCTCCCACATGTACCGCACGTAGCTGTGGATGCTGTCAGGGCGCATCGGATAGTACTCGTCGAGATTGAATGTGATCACGTCGGAGAAGTCGAGATTCTCGTCGCGATGCATCCTGATCAACTCGCGGTACACTCCAATCGGTGTGCTTCCGGTGGCGAGGCCGAGCACAGCACGTCCGCCTTCGCGTCTCTTCTCGAGTATGATGTCGCGGATCCTGCGCGCCAGCTGCCGCGCAATCTCGTCATAATCTTCGATTACAACCGGTACTCGCTCACGGGCATTAGCCATGATTTTTCACTTTCGTTTTTCTTCCCAATTGATGAGAGGTGCGTCGATTACAGCCTTCTGCACGGTGTCTGCCAGCGCGCGCCGCAGCGGAGCCTGCTTCTGGTTGGCGCTGGACTCGTTCACACGATTCGTCAGCAGCACAACAAAAAGATCCTTAACCGGATCCACCCAGATCGACGTGCCGGTGAATCCTGTATGCCCGAAACTTCTCGGCGAGAAATAATGCCCCGCGCTGGAGGTACCGCCTGGTGTATCCCATCCTATGGCACGACTGGTTGCAGGATCCTGCATTGCAGACCAGCGCGCTACAGTGGTGGCTTTGATGAGGCGGACGCCATTGTACTCGCCGCCATTCATAAGCATTTGTGTGAACACGGCAGCATCGCGAGCCGATGAATACAGTCCCGCGTGACCTGCGACGCCGCCCATGACCCAGGCCGTTGGATCGTGGACCACTCCCCATATCAGTCCACGTGCAGAATCACGTTCCGTAGCAGCGATTCTGTCTTTCATCGTTGT
>JANLYJ010000294.1:0-4283 GCA_031365555.1 Gemmatimonadaceae bacterium
TCCCATTCTTCCTGGGTTTCGAAAGTCGCGAGGGTGTTCTCGATTCTGCGCGCCACTCCCTTCTCCACCATCTTTTCAGCTTCGCTCTTCAGCTCTTCTCCGCCCTCGAGCGCGAACGAGCGCAGCGAATAAATGACTTCACGCTGCTGGTTCATTACATCGTCGTACTCGAGCAGACGCTTACGCGACTGGAAGTTCTGCAGTTCGACACGCTTTTGCGCCTGCTCGATCGAGCGCGTGATGAGTGGATGGGTAAGCATCTCACCCTCCTGTGCACCCATCCGGTCCATCAGCTTGGCAATTCTCTCAGAGCCGAACAGACGCATGAGATCGTCTTCGAGCGACAGGAAGAACTGCGATGCTCCCGGATCCCCCTGACGGCCTGCTCGGCCGCGCAGCTGCCTGTCGATGCGACGTGACTCGTGCCGCTCGGAACCGAGAATGTGCAGTCCACCAATTTCTTCAACATCTACTTCGTTGTTGTCTGCATCCTTCACCTTCGAGGGGCGCGACTCGGTCACGCCGGGTCCAAGCTTAATGTCGGTTCCGCGACCTGCCATGTTCGTGGCGATCGTAACAGTTCCCGGCTGACCGGCCTCTGCAACGATCTCTGCTTCGCGCTGGTGGTACTTCGCGTTCAGCACGTTGTGTGGAATTCCAGCGCGCTTGAACATCCGCGAAAGGGTCTCCGATACATCCACGCTTACAGTTCCAACGAGCACTGGATAACCGAGCTTGTGAAGACGCTCTGTCTCCTCGAGAATCGCGTTGTACTTCTCGCGGCGCGTCTTGTAGACGAGATCCTGCCGGTCGTCGCGGATGATATCGCGATTGGTAGGTATGACAGCGACGCCAAGACCGTAGATCTGGTGAAATTCCGATTCTTCGGTTTCAGCAGTACCGGTCATTCCAGCCAGCTTCTGGTACATCCGGAAGTAGTTCTGAATGGTGATGGTCGCCATTGTCTGCGTCTCACCCTTTACCTGAACTCCTTCCTTGGCTTCGACTGCCTGGTGCAATCCCTCCGACCAGCGACGACCCGGCATGGTACGACCGGTGAACTCATCAACGATCAGAACCTGTCCTTCCTGCACCACATAGTTCACATCGCGCTCGTACAATGCATGCGCGCGCAGCAGCTGGTGAACGATGTTGAGCCGCTCGCTCTTCTCTGCGTAGTTGCGGTTCAGGACGTTTCGCTGCTCGATGCGCTCTTCAGCCGGCAGATCGGGATCATGATCGATGCGATGCACTTCCTGCGAAAGATCGGGAAGCACGAACGCTTCATGATCGTTCGGCGACATGAACTCGACGCCCTTGTCTGTCAGGTGGACCGTATGTCCCTTCTCGTCCAGAACATAGAGAAGGTCCTCCTCGATCTCGCGGAATTCCTGCTTGTTCGCGGGGAGCTTTCTGTCAGCCAGCGCAGCCAGCTCCTGCTTCTGTACCAGCTGCTTCACCCCGGATTCCTGGAACAGCTTCAGCAGCTTCTTGTTCTTTGGCCCGCCGAGCTGCGCCTGATACAGTTTCAGCGCTGCAGTCGATTCGTCTTCGGATTCGAGAGCGCGCTCGCCGTCCGCTACAAGCAGATTGACCATGTCGCTCTGCCTGCGTACAAGTCTCGCGACCGCGGCATTGTGCTGGGCGTACTCGGCATCAGTCTCATTCCCAACGGGCCCTGAGATGATGAGCGGTGTACGCGCTTCGTCGATAAGCACGGAGTCAACTTCATCTACAATCGAAAAGAAATGCGTACGCTGCACGCGCTGTTCCAGCGAGATTACCATGTTGTCGCGCAGGTAATCGAAGCCGAACTCGTTATTGGTGCCGTACGTGATGTCGCACTCGTAAGCGGCGCGGCGCATCTGCGTGCCCGGCTCCGTGGTGTCGATGCAGCCTACGGTGAGACCGAGATAGCGATAGACGTGACCCATCCACTCCGAGTCACGACGGGCCAGGTAGGAGTTGACCGTTACGAGATGCGCGCCCTTTGCGGGGAGAGCATTGAGATAAAGCGGCAGCGTGGCGACAAGAGTCTTTCCTTCACCCGTCGCCATTTCCGCGATGCGACCGGAGTGCAGCTGGATACCGCCCATAAGCTGCACATCGTATGGAATCATGTTCCATTCCATCTCGTGGCCCGTGACCGAAACCATTGTCCCGACAAGGCGGCGGCAGGCTTCACGGACGGTTGCAAATGCTTCAGGCAAGATGTCTTCAAGAACTGCTGCGGTCGCGTCACGCAGCTCCTCCTCCACACCGCCACTGCCGTCGAGTCCGCCCAACTCCGCATCGATCGCTTCGCGGGCAGCCTGGTCGCTCGTAGTCTTCTTCTGTTCCTTCAGCTCGAGGATGCGGGCTTCGAGCGCGCCAGTTTGCTCGAGAATCTGCGCGCGGAACTTTGCGGTCTGTGAACGCAGCTCCTCATCGGAGACTCCGTGCAGCCGCTCATAGTGCTCGTTTATCTCATCAACGACCGGCTGGATGCGCTTCCGCTCCCGCTCGTGCCGGGTGCCGAATACTCCAGTTAGTAGACCCTTCAGCATTCCTTTATTCCTGCGAAGCGCCG
This sequence comes from Gemmatimonadaceae bacterium, assembly GCA_031365555.1. Taxonomy (GTDB): domain Bacteria; phylum Gemmatimonadota; class Gemmatimonadetes; order Gemmatimonadales; family Gemmatimonadaceae; genus UBA4720. The sequence continues at coordinate 2,570 of JANLYJ010000294.1, forward strand.
TTGGGCGCGTAGAGATTGTTTGACTCTATGTACTTCAGTACCGAATCCGGAACGAAGCCAGCGATCGACTTGCCTCCCCTTCTTCGACTCCTGATTTCCGACGACGACACATCGATCCTGCGTGTCGATACAACTGAAACGCCGCCATCTTCAGCGGCATCCCCATCACCCCTCTCCAGGATCACAATCTTCGCGAGCTCCCGGATTCGCTGGGGATTTTTCCATTTACCGAGCGAATCGTAGCTGTCACGGCCAACGAGCAGAAACAGAGTCGCCCCGGAATACTCCTTCGCGTAATTCTCCAGCGTATCCACCGTGAAAGATAATCCGGGTCGGCGGCATTCAGACTCATCCACCTCGACGCCATCCAATCCCTCGAACGCCAATCCTGCCATCGCCAACCGCTGATCCGGCGTTGCCCCGTCCGTTTTATCTGACTTGAGGGGCTGAATGCCGGTCGGAACAATGAAAAGGCGGTCCAGCTGCAGCAATTCAGCTGCTTCCACAGCCAGCACACGATGTCCTATGTGCGGAGGATCAAAGCTCCCGCCGTAGACCCCGATCCGCACGCGAGCCTAGGACTTGGCCTGAGCGCTGCCGCATGCTTCGCGAACTTCGCGATCGTTCGGATACTTCGTGCGCATTGTGTTGCACACGTCCGCCGCGTCTTCCTTATAGCTGATTGCGCGGTACGCCTGGTGCAAACGCAGATAAGCTTCGCGAGTTTTCTTCGCATCAGGGTGCAGGCGGACAACATCCTTGAAGTAGATGATCGCCGAGTCGTACGCCTTGCGCTTTAGGTAGTGATAGCCCGTGTCGTAATCCTTTGTCGCAAGCCATTCATCGAGCTTGGTCAGCTCGCGCTGCGCACGCGGAACCAGCGGAGACTGTGGATACAGCGCGAGCAGGAGACGATACGAGTTGATCGCGTTGTCACCGTACTGTGCGTCGAGATCGGGCTTGCGCCACATCTGTTCATAGGCAGCGCCTGATTCATACAAGGCGTCGTCAGCGAGTGTGTCCTGCGGAAATGATTCGCTCACTCTGGTAAAGCTTGTGGCAGCGAGCAGATGGTCACCCATTCGCGACTGCGACTTTCCGAGATAATAGTACGACGCCGGGAGACGCGGATCGCGCGGATCCAGGTCATGCGTGAGCCGCTCGAATGCCTTCGTCGCATTCTCCCACTTGTGAGCGTTGTACTCCTTCATCGCGCCCGCATAAAGCGAATCCATCGACGTGAACGAGGCTGCATAGAAGCCTTGCGTGCATGCTGCGCACACGAACATCACGAGGGCGTACAGGGAAATGCGTTTGGTCATCGGCCTTTTTACCCCGTTCCGGCGCTGCATGTTCATACGTTTGCCCGCCCGATGGAGAAGTATTGGATTCCGAGCTCCTTCATCTGCTCGGGATCGTAAAGATTGCGGCCATCGATGACAATTGGACGCTTGAGCGCTGAGCGCACGCGAACAAAGTCAGGGTGGCGGTATTCATTCCAGTCAGTGATCACTACGAGTGCATCTGCGCCCGCGAGCGCATCGTAGTTCGTTTCAGCATACTCGATCTTGTCACCTACGATGCGACGGGTCTCTTCCATGGCTGCCGGATCGTGAGCGCAAATTGTAGCGCCCCCTTCCAGCAAGTCCTCGATCAGGGTCAGTGACGGCGCCTCACGCATGTCATCCGTGCGAGGCTTGAACGCGAGGCCCCA
>JANLYJ010000295.1:0-2145 GCA_031365555.1 Gemmatimonadaceae bacterium
CGACGATTCTCAATTTCGAGGAAGGGCCGGTATTTCCGGAGTCGTACAAATACCTCGAAGACCGCGGCATCGAGATCGTGAGAAATGTTCTACGCAACGAGGCCAAAGCAGTCCTCGAGCTGTACCGATCAAAGAGCGGAAAGATCTACAACGGCTAGAAACACAGCAAAGGTGCCGAAATAAGGGATCCTAACTTTCCGTTAGGGACGAGTGGTGCGAACTTTCTGGAATGAAAACGAGTCTCGATCCATCCGCTGTAGCTGAAGCGACCGATGCCTTAACCAAGGCCAACCTCGCATTCGCCAAGGCCCATCCCGGCGAAGGCGAGGGACGCCAGCCGGTACATACCGTGTATGGAGGCGCGCAGTTGTTCGCGGCTGACTCCGTTCCGAAGCTTGGCGCAATCGCACTTCGCGCGATGGATACATACGCGCGGGACGCCAAGACACTCGGCAAAGCCGTCGGCATTTCAGACCATCCGGCACTCGACACAATCAACTCACGCGTGCGAGAGAAGCTGCAGCGCGAGCCTCTGGAAGATTTTCGAATCGATTTCGAGGATGGCTACGGAAACCGGCCCGACGCCGAGGAAGATAATCACGCCATCGTAGTCGCGCGCGAGCTGCTGCAAGGCATGAAGGAAGGAACGCTTTCTCCTTTCATCGGCATGCGCATCAAGCCGCTCAATGAAGAACTGCGCAAGCGGAGTATTCGGACGCTCGATCTTGTGATGACGGCACTTGTGGAAGGCGGCGGTATTCCCGACCGCTGGGTCGTGACGATTCCGAAGATCACTATCATCGAGCAGGTTGAATACACCGTGTCGGTCTTGCGCGCGCTCGAGAAGAAGCTCGGCATCGCCGACGGTACGCTCAAATTCGAGGCGATGGTCGAGACGCCGCAGATCATTCTCGAAGGCGACGGCCGGAGCCTGCTTCCCCGGCTTCTCGACGCATCAGACGGTCGTCTTCGCGGAGCGCATTTCGGAACCTACGATTTCACGGCGAGCCTGAACATCACGGCTGCCTACCAGCGGATGCAGCATCCTTCCTGTGACTTCGCAAAACATTTCATGCAAGTTGCCTTTGCGGGAACTGACGTGTGGCTCTCCGACGGCTCAACCACCGTGATGCCAGTGCCGGTTCACCGTGAAGCCGCAGGTGGGCCGAAGCTAACGGACCAGCAGATCGCAGCAAACGCAGCGAGTGTTCACGCAGCGTGGAAGCTCCACTTCGATGACATCCGGCATTCGCTTGCCGGCGGCTTCTATCAGGGTTGGGACCTTCACCCGGCGCAGATGGTCACGCGCTACGCCGCTCTCTACAGTTTCTTCCTCGAGGGAATCGACGCTGCAGGTGTCCGGCTAAGCAACTTCGTGCAGAAAGCTGCGCAGGCAACCCTTGTCGGCGACGTGTTCGATGACGCAGCTACCGGTCAGGGACTTCTCAACTTCTTCCTCCGCGGCATCAATTCCGGCGCAATCACTGAAGATGAAGCCCTCAAGATGACGGGACTCACTCCAGATGAATTCCGCGGACGTTCGTTCGTGAAGATCATGCGCGGACGGAAATAGTGGGTGCAGTCGGTTGGGAGATGGTGGACGTTGTCGCGCGGTGGATTCATGTCATCGCCGGCATCATGTGGGTCGGCAACTCCATGCTCTTCAACTGGCTCGACAGGAATCTTCAAAAACCTGGTCCACGCAGCGCTTCGGGATCGATCGGTGAAATCTGGCTGCTGCATTCGGGCGCTTTCTACTATGTAGACAAGACTCTCCTCGGCGATCAGAAAATGCCGAAGCCCACGCACTGGTTCTTCGTGCAGGCACTTACGACAGCTGTGAGCGGAGTTGTTCTGCTGATTGCGATTTACTGGGCGGGAAACCGCGCGGTCATGGAGGACACGTCCGTCGCACACCTTACGCATGCACAAGGCGTATTTGTCGGCATTGGCGCACTCGTCCTCGGAAACATTCTGTATCAGCTGTGCAATCGCCTGGTTGCGCCAAGAGCGCCACGGATATCTGCGGTAATCTGGATCGGCGGACTGGTCGCGATTTCTGTGGCTCTTACCCAGCTATTGAATGGCCGAGCGGCATTCCTGCACATCGGTGCCATGCTCGGCCTGATCATGGCCGGGGCGCTC
>JANLYJ010000313.1:0-6775 GCA_031365555.1 Gemmatimonadaceae bacterium
GGTACCAACAACCTTGATGCTGATGCCTGCGAATTCCGGATGTGCTGCAAGGAATGCAGCGCCACTGGCGCCGCTCGCCTTCACGGGCTCGAGCTTTGCCTCGATCTTTCGATATGTGCCGGCTGTGAGAGGGACGCTCAACTGAGTGCGCAGCTTTCCGTCCACTGGCATGTCAATGAGCAGCGGATCGCGTGAGACATGCTCGCAGTCGTGGTCGCTACCGGCTGACGTGCTCGACGCATGTTCAACTTCGTCTTCATCATCGTCCACACACTTAGCGTCGTCTGTGCGTCCGAGCTCCAGTTTGGTCAGGACGAGCTGAACTTTGGTAATGGAGGGAACCGCTACGGTGGACGACGAGACCACGTTCGCTCCGTCGAACACCGATGCGAGACTCGCTCCTTCCTGCGCCGCAAAGGAGACGCTGACTGTCTGCATGTCATTGCCTGCGACGTCTGCGGTCGAGCATGCAGCACTGCCGAGGGCGGCAGTGATAGCGCAGGCGATTGTAAGCGCCCGGGCTGATGAGTATTTCTTCATGGATCGACTCCAAACGAGAGGTACGCTGCGCGTTTTCCGCGACATTTCGACCGGCGGGACCGGAAGTCAGCGTCTCGAGCCCGAGGACTCGGAAGTAGACGAATCAGCCCGCTCCGCGGTCACTAAATTACGGTTATGACAGAAACCCAATCCACTCCGCCGAAGGCCGGGGACGAAGCTCCCGATTTCACTCTTCCCAGCACGGGCGGCGAGAACGTCACACTTTCGAGCTACCGCGGTCAGCAGCCGGTCCTGCTCGCCTTCTTTCCACTCGCCTTCACCGGCGTTTGCAGTATCGAGCTCAAGTGCTTCGAGGACGACTACGACTCATTCGAGGGGAAGGGAGTCGAAATACTGCCCATTTCGGTCGACTCGACCGCGACCCTCAAGGAGTTCCAGGCCAAGCTGGGCGCTCGCACGGAAATGCTGAGCGATTTCAAGCGCGATGTGTCACGAGCGTACGGCGTACTGATACCGGATCGCTTCTACTCGAACCGGGCCTACTTCCTAATAGATAAGGAAGGGATTGTGCGCTGGGCCCACGTTGAGACGCATCCCGGCCTCCGTCGTGAGAACGCTGAGATCCTCTCGGAGTTGGAGAAGCTTGCCTAGAGGGGCCTAAGTCACTGCGGGTGACCAGTTTGGGTTTCCGGTCGTCCTTCGGGGGAAATGCATCTATTGTCTGAAAGGGGTTTGCGTGGTTTTACCATCCTCGAGCTGGTGATAGTCATGAGCATCATGGCGCTCATGGCTGCTGTTGCTATCCCCAAGGTTGCAGACACCATCCGGCACAACAAGGTGAACAGGGCGGCCATGATCGTGGCTGGCGATCTCCAGACAGCTTTTTCTGTTGCAGCGCGCCAGCGAGCTCCGGTTCGCGTCAGCGTGAACACAACCACCAAGACCTATACGATTGCCGACAGATCGAGTGGCACATCTATTCGGTCGCGCGCGCTGGGATCGACGTCCGAGTACGCGCTCAGCGCGCTGACATTCTCGCCTGCCACGGTCGATATTTTCCCAACCGGAATTTCGTCGTCAGCGCTAACTGTCACCGTGACATCGGGCGACTACTCGCGCCAGGTAACTGCCACCAGGGTGGGAATGGTGAGGCTGCCACAATGAACATGAAGCACAGCCGCGGCGGTTTCGCACTTATTGAAGCAATCGTCGCCATTGTAATTCTCGGGATTGCGATCTCGACGCTAGCAGCGTTAATGGTGCAGGTGTCACGCGGCGCACTGCGGGTATCCGGTGACTCCTACAAGCAGTCCGTGCTCACACAGGAGATAAACCGAATCGAAGCGATGCCATACGATTCAGTCGCGGTGGGAACGCAGACCATAACTGTCACTTCGCAGCCCTACCCACATACTCGCGTGATCACCGTGACTCAGCCTATTACACGCGTGCGGAAGGTGCAGATTGTCATCACCCCGACCGGTTACTACTTCAAGCGCGACACGGCAATCGTATATCGCCGGAATTCCGCGCCAACAAACTCATTCAATACCGGGACATGATACGCTCTCTCCATAGACAGAGCCGAAGAGGCGTGTCCATTCCCGAAATGCTTGTCGGTCTCATTGTTGTTGCGATTGTCGGGCTGGGCATAACGAAGCTCATAACCTCGCAGGCGAGATTCTTTGCGACGCAGGCAGCTGCCCGGGATGCGCGGAATGTTTCGCGGAGCACCATGAATCGCATCATCTCCGATCTGCGGATGGTGGAGGCGAGCGGAGGAGTCGTCTCCGTCAGCGCAACTGCGATCACGGTACGAGTACCGTTCGCCATGGGCGTTTCCTGCGACCAGACAGTCTTGAGTCTCCTGCCGGCGGATTCGGCACAGTATGCGGCAGGAATTTCGGGGTATGCGTGGCGTAACAGTGCCGGGGTCATGACGTACGTGGACGCTGGAGTGACTGTCGCGAGCTCAGCGTCGGCTGCATGTACGAACGCCGGGATTTCCGTGCTTAACGGAGACGGCGGGAAGCTGGTTGCCGTTTCGCCCCCCCTTGTCGCAGGCGCTACTCCTGGAACGCCGGTACTTCTATATAGACGTGTGCGGTATCAGTTCAAGACATCGACCGCCGTACCGAGTGCATACGGTTTGTTTCGGCAGGCGCTTTCACCGGATTCGGCCGAGCAGGAAATCGCTGCGCCTTTTGAATCCGGGGCAAAATTCCGATTCTTTGTAGGTAACAGCGCGACCGCGCAGGATGCCGCGCCTAACGACCTGACAACTATTCGCGGTTTCGAGCTCAATCTCACTGGAATCAGTGAGCGCGCAGTGGCTGGCGATGCCGCCTCCAAGAAAGAAGCGGTGGTGACTGCGATTTTCTTCAAGAACAGGACGACCTGATGCAAACCATGAAGACACGCGAAGGCTTTGCCATACCCGCTGCAATTCTCGTGATTGCGCTCCTTACTGCGTCGGTCGCCGCAGGTTTCGCAATGGTGAGCGTCGAGCGGCGTGCCGTTGAAGACCAAACATCACAACTCTCCGCGTTCACGCTCGCACAGCAAGGTCTCGAGACATTTATAATGAAGCGGGATTCGCTTGGGCTTACTGCAACACCACCGGGTCTCCGTGATAGCGTTCGGATTACCTATTCGAATGGATATGCAGAGGTCATCGCCGTCCGAATGGTTGCGACTACAAATAACATCGGGGGCCTTTATGCGATCCGGTCCAAGGGTGTAGTCACCAAAGGCAGTATCGCCGGAACTCCGCAGGCAGTACGTACCGTTGCGCAGCTGTCTCAATGGCGGCCAGCAGCTCTTCAGGTAACGGCGGGTTGGGCATCTCTTTCGGGCTTGAACAAGGCTGGAAACTCCGGGGTGATTACCGGCGCGGACGCCTGCGGAGATTCGGCAACGGTTGCAGGCGTTGCGGTGAATGCAGCCGATGGGTTCAGTGGCAAGTCGGCTCCGGTCAGCGGCAATCCCGCAATCGATTCAATTGTGCCCAGCGACATTCATCTGGACTGGAACAACATTTCGAATGGTACTGCGTTTACTCCGACGGTTACCATACCGCCCGGTGCGTGGCCCAGTTTCACCGACCCGAACTACTATCCTGTCATCTTTATCGCGAACGGAACGGGCGGCAACTATGCGCTGCCGAGCGATGGGAGGGGCACTCTGATCGTCCAGGGTGGATTCACTATCAACGGCAGTACCGGGTGGGATGGCGTCATCATGGTGGGGGGGAAGATGACGTCCAACGGTGGAAGCGTTATCAACGGCGCAACCCTGAGCGGGCTGAACATGCTGCTCAATGTTCCAGTCGATCCCGCCCAGGCGGACGCTAATGGAACGAAGGATTATCACTACAACTCCTGCTCCGTGGCCAAGGCAATGGCGGCGATGGGCTCGCTCGCTCCCCTTTCGAACACCTGGATCGACAGCTGGGTCAAGTACTGACCTAATCAATAGATTAACCCGGATGCGAATCCTGGTAATCGAAGACGATCCAACGGTTGGGAACTTCGTAAAGCGCGGACTGGAGGAGCAGCGCTATCGCGTGGACCTGGTCGACACAGGTGATCGCGGCGAAGAGCTGGCGCGGTCGGAGAGTTACGATCTCGTCGTTCTCGACATGCGACTTCCTGGACGATCGGGAATGGACGTGATCCGGTCACTGCGTTCTTCCGGGATCGAGCGTCCGATTCTGGTGCTCACCGCACAGGATGCAATCGATGCAAAGGTCGAAACGCTTCGCGCCGGCGCCGACGACTATGTAACCAAGCCCTTCGCGCTCGAAGAGCTGCTTGCACGCGTGGAAGCACTCTCCCGGCGCCCGCGAAAGCTCACGTCGCCTTTGTTAAAAATTGCAGATCTCGAGCTCTCGCAAGACACCCGGGAAGTCACGCGTGGCAGCGGACCTATCGAGCTCACGCCCAAGGAGTACACGGTTCTCGAATACCTAATGCGCCATGCCGGGCGGGTTATGAGCCGTACGCTCATTACCGAGTACGCGTGGGGATACCATTTCGATCCGGGCACCAACATCGTGGACGTAGTGATCAATCACCTGAGAAAAAAGATCGACGCCGGGCACAAGCGGAAACTCATTCATACGATTCGCGGAGTTGGTTATGTCATTCGCGAAGAGTCGCCCCATCTGAAGGCCTGATGTTCTCGACCCGTGTACGGCTCACCGGCGCGTTCCTAGGCGGACTGCTGCTGATAGCCGTACCGATTGTCATCGCTCTCTGGGCGGCGAGGAATACCAACGTGTACCGCGACGTTGGCCAGTACACGGCTGCGAATGCCGAACTTGCATCACACATTGTTTCGCAGCTGCACGAGGGTGCGCAGGTGATCGTGGGCCCCACGACCGCGACTGTGGTCAGTCCGACAAGAATTCGCGATCTGCTTGCCGGCTTTCCCGACTACCTGATTGTGCTCGACAGGTTCAGGCAGCCGATCTACCAGTCGCCCGCTGTTTCCCAGCTTTCTCTCCAGGACTCACTGCGCTTCCGCGCCCAGGTGCGAAATCTTCCCGGCGGCGCGGACGACTCGCGAGCCGCCCTCATGGATTTGTTTGGGACCGACACGACCAACCGTTTGCGGGGAACACCTGTCGAGCGGCTGCTGCTAGTCGCACGGGACGTGAAGTCAAACGACAATGGAACCATTCGGATCGTTGCTGGAACTCCAACACTTTCGGCGACTGATCTCCCGTCCGAATTCAAATTCGTCATCGCAGTCGTTCTGCCCATTATCATCGGCGCGGCAACCTGGGTTGCGTACGCCATTCTCGGCAGGGAAGCGAGGCAAGTTGCCAGAGTGACCGATGAAGTTTCCGCGATCACTGACGGACGCAGCCTGCACACGCGGCTTCACTGGGAAGACACGAGTCCGGAGTTCACCAAACTCGTCTCAACGATGAACGCCATGATTGGCCGGCTCGAGAGCTCATTCATGGGTCTCCGTCGTTTCACTGCAGACGCGAGTCACGAGCTCAAGACCCCTCTCATGGTGCTGCGCGCTGACGTCGAGCGTGCAATGAACGATCGCACTCCGCAGACCGAGAAACTCGTAGCACTCGAGGAGGCGCTCCAGGAAATCACGCGCATGTCAGATCTTGTCGAGAGCCTGCTTACTCTCGCGCGTGCAGACGAGGGACGGTTTGACATCGATCGCGAGCTTGTAGAGCTCAAGCCGCTGGTTCAGGAAGTCTACGAGACCGCGCTAATTCTCGGTGAAGCTGCCCAGGTGAGCGTCACGCTTCCTTTCACCGACGACATCACTGTCATCGGTGACAGGCCCCGTCTCCGTCAGCTCTTTCTCAACCTCGTCACCAATGCCATCAAGTACACGCCGGCTGGCGGCCGGGTGGATCTGGGATTGGGGAAGCATCCCGACAACGTGACCTTTGCAGTGCGCGATACCGGTATCGGAATCGCTGCCGCGGATTTTCCGCACATCTTCGACAGGTTCTGGCGGGCCGACCGGGTCCGGTCCCGCACTTCGGAGCGCGGAGGGTTCGGCCTCGGGCTCGCCATCAGCCAATGGATTGCGCACGCTCACGGAGGAACTCTCACAGCTTCCTCACGGCTCGGCCGTGGCAGTCTCTTTACTGTGACTCTCCCGCTTCGTGAAGAGGAGTCCGCGGTCGAGGAAGATGCTTAATGAAATCTTAATGATGCAGGATTTCATCTAACTTTAATCTTCCCGGCGATTACAAACGGCGCGTGCACCTGTAGAATTCAGTCGCGCACTCAAACCGGTGAGATAATGTTCAACCAACTGATCGAATCCCAGCCAAAGAAGCAGAAGATGGCCGGGGGTACGTTGTTCAGCATCATTCTGCACTCGGTGCTCATCGTATTCGCTGTAATTGCGACAGCGAATGCCGGTATCAACAAGGACGACAAGAAAGCCGAAAAGATCAACTTTGTTGAGATGAAGAAAGAGCCACCGAAGCCGAAGACCCCAGAGCCCCCACCACCGAAGGACGTGGTGATGAAAGCTCCCCCACCGAAGGGGTTCCAGGTGCTTCGCGCACCCGTGGACATCCCGATCAAGATTCCTGAAATCGATCTCTCCAAGAAGGTCACGAACGAAGATGACTTTAGCGGAAAGGGCGTGAAGGGCGGTATCGCCAAGGGAGTTGTCGGTGGAACGGGAATTGTTGATCCAAACCAGACCTACTTCGAATTCCAGGTCGAGAAGCCTGTTGTTCAGGTCCCGGGAACGGCTTCGCCCAGATATCCGGAAGTTCTTC